>NZ_JAMOYY010000065.1:0-8020 GCF_023669475.1 Blautia sp. MB18-30
TTTTTTTGCTCTCTAAAAAATATCGATAGATTAATTCTGGAATTCATCCCAACCTCTTTATCGATATAATGTTTCCAATATTCTTCGTAAAAGTATTTTTTTTCGATTTTTGACTTGTTTAAATCACTATTCCAATCATCTGAAGTAAAATTAAAATAGACATCAACAAAGGGGGCAAATTCAAATCCCATACACTTAAATATATTTTGCAATTCTAAATTTTGGGTTGATTGCAATATTGTATTCAAAATACCAAGAGAAAAGTCGGAACCTATTGCGCTTGTTGTGTATGCGGAGTCTATGCTTCTAAAGTTAACAAGGCGATCACCATAGTAGTTATGAGAATAGCTTATTCTGTCATAGTCAACATCGAACCCAAGAACTAATACATTTGCAGGAAGATAGGGTTTAATCTCATCGTAGGTTATCTGTTTATCATAAATTGATAAATCATATTTATATGACTTTGTGCGAATGTCATATTTCATGAGATGATATAAGATAGTATCAATTGATATTGTTATGTTGCTCTCTATTTTTTCTAAAATGATAGAATGCTCTTTTCCATCAGTTTCAATTGTATATGCAAGAGAAAAATCACAAGGAATGCGATCTCTAAAACGTTGAATGTAACGAAATATTTTGGCTATAAAACTTAAAATTGTTGTTTTGCCAGAACCATTTTCACCAGCAAAAAGGGTAATTTGCATAGAATTAAATAGTTCGTTTTGATAACAAGATGAAGTATCTTTACTGAAAAATATATGTTGCTTTTCATATTTTTTGTATTTTTCTATATATAAATGTAATAATTTCAATGAAGCACCTACCTTGTATTTTTTGAATTTAGCCCAATTTTATCCATAACCTCATCATGTGCCTTCTGAATCTTAAGCCGTTCCTGCCATGGTTCCGATTCCGGATAAATATCCATCCAGAGATTAAAGTCTGCTTCAGCTTTCAGCAGAGCTTCCCCACGCTTCTTAACATCTTTTATTTCATTGCATTTTTCAACTTCTTCCACATATTTTTCATAGCGGTCTAACCATGATTGCATCAAAGACAATGTTCCAAAGCTGATTCCAACCATATCATTTCCATCTTTATCCTGGTATTCAAAGAGTTGTCCATCGTATTGCCGGAATATCTGAAAAAGTCTGTGTATGGCTTTTATGCCATCAAAATCAGAGTTCGCCAGTACTTCGGGATTGACAGATAAAGCATCAGCTATTTTTTCAAGAGATGATGGTTTGGGATTTCTTCTGCCGCTTTCGTAGGCACGAATGTAGGCTTCACTTGCGCCAACCATTTCTCCTAATTGTTTTTGAGTAAGATTACGTTCCTGCCGGATACGTCTTATGTTTTCACCGACTGTCATAACAACATGCCTCCTGCTCTAAAGCTATATTTTTGTGAAACTGATCAACATCATATATAGGATAACACACAAGAACAAAAAAATAAAGCAAAAAGATATTGACACGAAACAAAAGTTACGATATTATAAAAACGAAACAAAATGATACTATGCAGAAACAAATACAAGAATAGAGGAAACAATATGAACGAAAAAATCTATTACAGTGCGGAGGACATTGCAAAAATGCTTGGTGTGAGTATGGGGAAAGCCTACAAAATCCTTAGAGAAATGAATAAGGATTTGGCAAGTAAAGGATTTCTCACAATCGCCGGAAAAATTCCGGTGGAGTATTTTAAGGAAAAATGGTACGGAGGAGCAAAGGAGGTAAGTGCATGAGCTGCAATGCAAAGAAAGATCCCAATGGTACGTGGCGGATACAATATCGCTGGACAGATTGGACGGGAACCAAAAAGAAATCACAAAAAAGAGGTTTTAAGACCAAGAAAGAAGCAGAAGAATGGTACGCACATTTCATGTTGCAGCAATCATCTGATCCGACGATGACGCTGGCGGACTTTTGGGAGATTTATAAGGCAGATATGGAAAAGCGTTTACGAAAAACTACCATGAAACAGAAAGAGTATGTGATGAATGACAAGGTGCTACCATACTTCGGAAAGACGCCAATTAATGAAATTACAGCTCCCATGATACGCAAATGGCAGGGGGAAATGATGGACAAAGGGTTTAAGCCCACATATCTGAAAACAATACATAATCAGCTTAGTGCGATTTTGAATTATGCAGTAAATTTCTATGATTTGCGTTCGAATCCTTGCCGAAAAGCCGGAAGCATGGGCAAGAGTAAAGCGGATGAACGACCGTATTGGACGCTGGAGGAGTTCCAGAAGTTTTCAGATGCGATTATGGATAAGCAGGATTCCTGGATGGCATTTCAGATTTTATTTTGGACAGGTATGCGGATAGGAGAGTTGTTAGCGCTGACACCGGCAGATTTCGATTTTCAGGCGTGTACTATCCGGATCAATAAATCTTATCAAAGATTAGAAGGGAAGGATATTATTACAGATCCAAAGACTGTGAAGAGTAATCGTATGATCACCATGCCGGAATTTTTAAGCGAAGAATTAGAATCGTATATAGGAATGCTGTATGGCTTGAATGAAAATGACAGGATATTTCAAATTTCAAAAAGCTATCTTCATCATGAAATGGATCGTGGTGTGAAGTTGTCAGGAGTGAGGCGAATACGAATCCATGATTTACGACATTCTCACGTGTCATTGTTGATCAATATGGGATATTCAGCGGTGGCAATTGGAGAAAGGGTAGGGCATGAAAGTGTGGAAATCACATATCGATATGCACATTTGTTCCCGACAATCCAAACAGAGATGGCGGAAAATCTAAATCAGGAAAGAGAGGAATATCTGGATGAGTGAAAAAAATAGGGATAACAAGAATCGGTGGCGTAATGTAACCATAGCGTTTCGAATGTCTCCGGAAGAAAATGAAGAGCTGGATTTAAGAGTAAAGCTTTGTGGATACCAGACGAGACAAGAATATATCATTGAAAGTGTTTTACATCAAAAAGTCACAGCAGTAGGAAATCCATTGATGTTAGTACAGTTTAGAAAACAGCTTCGAGGGATTGAAGAGGAACTAAAAAGGTTAACTACATTAGAGGATGCCGATGAAGAGTTGTTTACACCTATTCGAACAATGTTGGAGATATTAAATGCATTTGCAGAAGAAAGAAACTATGAAAAAAGAAAAAGCCCAGAAATAATCTGAGCAAGTTCCCTGATTATCAGAATAACTGATATACCATCCTAATAACTTGAGTATATCACAAAATTGTTGTTGAAACAATTGTTAAATTCTGTTTGCCAGGGACTTGCCCGGTTGGGCAGGAGGTGGAAATGGAAGATAATTATAGAGAAGTAAAAAAGGCAGAACCATGCCTGAAATTGATCCACATGGATCAGGTTGAAGTGGAAGAAATCGAATGGCTCTTTTATCCGTTCATACCATACGGGAAGGTCACCATTATTCAAGGAGATCCTGGAGAGGGGAAGACCACCGTGGTGTTGCAGATCATTGCAAAGTTAACAAAAGGAGAAGCAATATTAAGTGAAACAAGCGAAGGAAAATCCGAAGAGACAGGCGTAGAGTCAATCAATGTGATTTATCAAACAGCTGAAGATGGATTGGGTGATACGATCAAACCAAGATTGTTAGCGGCAAGGGCAGATTGTTCTAGAGTCTTGGTGATTGATGACCAGGATCAGCCATTAACAATGGTAGATGCAAGGCTGGAAGAAGCGATTATACAGACGAAAGCAAGATTGGTAGTATTAGATCCAATTCAAGGCTTTCTAGGGGCTGGTGTTGATATGCATAGGGCAAATGAGATTCGCCCATTGATGAAAAGAATTTCTGTATTAGCAGAGAAATATCAATGTGCTATTATTCTGATCGGTCATATGAATAAGAATAGTAATGGAAAATCATCCTATCGTGGATTGGGGTCTATTGACTTTCAAGCGGCAGCAAGAAGCGTATTGATTGTTGGAAGAGTGAAAGATGAACCGGAAATCCGAGTGATCTGTCATGTAAAGAGTTCTCTTGCTCCGGAAGGAGATGCTATCGCCTTTCGATTAGACAAAGAAAAAGGATTTCATTGGATTGGAAAATATGACATCAGTGCAGAGGACTTATTGTCTGGTGATGGACGAGGGCAAAAAATCTGAAGTGTGAAAGAATTTTTAAAAGAGATCTTAGAAAATGGATCAATGGAACAGGCAAAAATAGCGGAAGAAGCAGAAGAACGAGGAATTAAAAAGAAAACACTTTGGAATGCGAAGAAGGAATTACAGATTGATTCTGTGAAGATAGGAAATAAATGGTTCTGGATGTTACAAGAAGAGTAAAGGAAGATGGCAAGATTACCATATCTTAAAGAATAGGGAATCTTGCCACCTTGATTAAAAAGGAGTGAAGTGATGAAAAAAGTACAGATTGATTATGAACTGTTTCGAAAATTGATCTTTTATCATCTGGGTTCAGATGATCAGTATGAAGAAGATATTCGAAATGAATTGGAAGAAAAATTGGATGCATTAGTCAGACATGAACTCTATACGAAGTATAAGACTGCTCCTTCTGAGGAAGAGCAGGAGAAAGCACGACAGGAATATTTAGATAAGCGTGGAGTGACAGTCAGTTATCGATGGTGATGTCTGTTTGGGGAATATACAACAGGAGCGTGGCACGCACCTGTATCATACCAAACAAGGAGAATTGCTGTAGGGTGTAGCCGATACAGTGCTGGCTGATTTGAAAGCTCCCGCAGGGCGCAAGGGTACTTTTGATGGACGTTAGGCTGTCGAAAGTGCTTTTGCGTTACTTTTGACAAAAGTAACAAAACATAATCGCCATATTTGGCGTTTTAAAACGAAGGAAAGGAGATTTATTGAAGAGGACGATTAGTTTTATGACAGGGAAAGGCTCCCTGAACCATAACAGTAGAAAATTTCATGCAAAGAATACGGATCCGAACAGAACCCATTGGAATGTTGAATATTGTAATGAAGATATCAAAGACGTATATCATGAATTATTTGACGAAGCCTTGAAGCGTTACAACGATAAACAGACTCGAAAAGATCGTAAGATAGATGATTACTATGAAAAGATACGTTCTGGAAAACAAGAAAAATTATTTCATGAGGTTATTATTCAGATTGGTGATAAAGACAATATGGGTTCAGAAATGATGGAGGGACAACTTGCTGCAAAGATATTAGATGAATACATGAAAGGATTTCAAGAACGGAATCCTGCGTTGCGAGTATTTGCTGCACATCTTCATATGGATGAGACCACGCCTTATTTGCATGTAGACTTTGTACCATATACAACCGGAAGTAAGCGAGGATTAGATACAAGGGTATCTTTGAAACAAGCTTTGTCAGCACTCGGTTTCAAAGGCGGTACGAGAATAGAGACAGAATTAAATCAGTGGGTGGCGGCTGAAAAGCAGCAGCTTGCCTCAATTATGCTGGATCACGGGATTGAATGGGAGCAGAAAGGAACCCATGAAAAATATTTGTCGTTGCTGGATTTTGAAAAGCAGGAACATGCAAAGGAAGTGGCGGCACTTGAAGTGCAGAAAGCGGACTTAGAAGAGCATAATGCTACTATGCAAGAAGTCAATGAAAAATGGCTGGATCATTTGAAAAGTATTGAGCAGGATATGTCTTCGGCTCGAGAAAGCTGGAAAGAAGTCGATAAGAAGGCAGAACAGGCAAAGAAGAATGTGGCACAATATGAGAAAAAGCTAACGGAGATTGCGCCTATGATAAAAGAGATGGAACGATTTGCAGAGAAATATTCTGCCGATCCAGAGGAGGTGCTGCCGGAGGCGGGAGCATTGGAAACAGGGAAATCCTATCGAGAAAAGAAAGCAAAGCCGTTGTTTAAGAAAATTGTGACAGTGTTGCGGTCAGTTTACCGGGCATACATTGATCTTTCCAGAAGGTTCAATGATATACAGAAATCTTATGATAGGGCGTGGAGCAAGGTGAATTCGCTTACTGCCCGTGTGGAAGAACTTTGGAATGAAAACAGAGCTTTGAAGGACAGAATAGGAGATTTTAAGCGAGTAGAACGGGCATTAGGGAGCGATGTAGTCGAAACGATTGTTCAGAGGGAGAAAAGTCTGGAAGAAGCACAGAGAATGCAAAATAAGGGACGAAAAAGGAAGATAGATAGAGGGGAGAGATGAAGAAACATTTAGAGTGCTTTCGTGGTTTGGTTCTTGTGGATAATAAGTCGATTATGTGGTAAAATCAAAGAGCAAAGATAAAAACGCAACGTAAGAGGTAATCTCTTGCAGAGCCGGTAGGTAGCCCGGCCGCACCGTTCGGTGTAAGTAACCCTCTCTCCTTAGGGTCGTCCATTCTTTGTTCATTACAATCATTTAAGGAAGAATTGTCATGGACAAAGTATCAGGCAAATTGACAGTATTTTTTGAGGAGCCTTTTTGGGTCGGCCTTTTTGAATGCATATCGGAGGGAAAACTCTCTGTATGCAAGGTTACGTTTGGTGCGGAACCGAAAGACTATGAGGTATATGATTTTGTCTTGAAAAATTACTATCAGTTAAGATTTAGTCTGGCTGTGGCAACTGATGTAAAGGAGTCTGGGCGTAATCCGAAACGGATAAAGCGAGAAGTGCGAAAACAGATACAGAATACAGGAATAGGCACGAAATCGCAGCAGGAGCAGTTGAAAACTGAGCGTAAGACTGTGAGCCGGGAACAACGGGAGGCACAGAAACAGCGACAGTTTGAGCTGAAACAGCAGAAAAGGAAAGAGAAGCATAGGGGCAGGTGACACTGTCCCTTAGTTCCGGTTATTTACAAAGGAGAAAGATTATGTGGGCAGATATACTTTTATCAATAACTATGTCGGTATCAGAAGCAATAGGATGTAGTTATATAGAAAAAAAGAAAAAGGGAAAAATGCTAAAAGAATTAAGTAAAATTATTAGTGAGCATTTTGAAGAATTTGCAGACTCATCTTTGGATTGCAATGATTTTTATTTATTGATTAAAAGTAAGAAATTTATTGAAATTATGCGCAATTTTTTTGTGAGTATAAATGATGGAATGGATCGAAGTCATTATATTGAAAATGTGGAACAGTATATTTTTGATGAATGTACGAATATAAATCATAATGAAGTACGTACTTTTCTAAAGAAGATAGAGGAATTATATATAAGCCATTTGCATAAAATAGTAGAAGATTATCCCGGTACTTATGCCCTGTTTCAATTAATGACTATATCTCATCGAGAGGTTATTGGTAAAATTTTAGAAAATGAAAGAAATATTAAGAAGTATTTTAATGCATTGGAATGTAAGAAAATTCAAATAGATGACGAGAATATCAATTTATTTCATGCAGTAAGTGAAAAGGAATATGGTACAATAAGATTTACTGGTATTTCTGGAGCGGAAAGAAAACGAGAACAAAATATTAATGAATTTTATGTTGAGAATACATTTTCTTATTATGGAAAGGAAATTGAAAAATTATATAATTGCGGATTAGAGGAAATAGAAACAATTAGATTGGAGAATTTTTTTGATTTTGGTAATAAAATTGTCTTAATTGGTGGTGCAGGACTAGGAAAATCAACGACATTGAATTATCTTTATTGTAATTATGAAAGAATGTACGAAGCATATGCAGTAAAGATAAAAATTGATTTAAAAGAATATGCAAAAGAAATTGGAGAAAAAAAGAAAGGATTATTGTGGTGTATTACCAATGAGTTCTCTAAGAGAAGTAAATATGTAAAATTGAGTTTCGATGAGATTCAATCAGTGCTATCAGATTATTTGGATAACGGTAAGTGTTTGGTTATTTTAGATGCATTAGATGAAATCCCTACGTTGGCAATTAGAAATAAAGTAAGGGATGAAATCGCTATTTTTTGCGGACTTTATTATTTAAATAGGTTTATAATATCTACTCGTGAAGCAGGATACTTGAGAAATAGATTTGATGAGACATTTCTCCATATAAAGATTAATCAGTTTAGTGATTATCAAATAAGAAAATATAG
>NZ_JAMOYY010000066.1:0-7430 GCF_023669475.1 Blautia sp. MB18-30
ATACTTTTCGTCTATACTTTGGACACCATACTACATGGTATTTACAGGAATAGACGACATTGTTGTTTGATTTATATGTTGTGTTCATATTTGTATTATGCTATGGTTCATTAATTAATACAATTACTATTTTGTCCATCTTCAATTACTTGCATAAATTCGATGGACGCGTCTTATATCCCAATAGCTGAAGCAGGGGGTTTTACGACGCATTGGATAATATTACGATACTTTTTTTACCTTAGAATTAATGGACATAAAGCCTGCTTCAGGATGTCGCGGATAAATATTCTTATACCTGTAAGTACTCAGCACGATTCCCATGAGTCCATAAGAAACTATGATACAGCTTCCTCCGGCTGAAAAAAACGGAAGAAATGTTATTGATTGCGGAAATACGCCAAGATTCTCAAGGACATTTATCAAAAAACTGATGAGAAATACAATTCCGCACCCGCATCCCATCATCATACCCAGCTGATTTTTCTGTCGCAACGCAGTGTTAAAGACTGCAAAAATCAAAACCGCAAGAACACAGCACAAAAGTATAGCTGCAATTATTCCATATACAGATGACAGATAGGTCAGAATGTAATCCGCGTTAAATGCTGGCAGGATTCCCGTTACATCTGATTTGCTTTTCCCGATCAGCTTATTTTGTCTCCAAAGTGAATGCAACATTTTTGTGAGATAATCTGTTTCGCTACCGCTGGAAAACATCGCCTGTATGCGCGCAATTTGATATTCCGCCAGCCTGTTTCTCAGGTACATACCCAGGAAAGCTGCTATAGGCGCGGTCAAAAACACAGCCCAGATTCCACAGATAGTTCTTTTCTTTCTGACAGTAAACCAGTCCTTTTTGATTGCGATCGTCAACATAGTCAGCATAGTTACCAGCATCACACAAGCTGTCCTGAGTGCCGGCAGGCTGTAAACTAATATTACTGGAGCAATCAGCCATAAGATTGCTCTTACCAGTCCCTTATATCCCCACCCATGATATTTATATAAAATTGCTCCATATATGGGGACATAAAACAGCATCAGTTTTTGTACATCCATGCCTCTTCTGCCTCCTGGCAGTGATATAAAAATCCTTGCTCCGTTTACCTGGCCTCCTTCCAATATAACCAGCAAACAGGCGGACAATAAAACAGCTGCAATTATTTTTGAAAATTTTGCCAGTACGGTATAGTCCAGCAGATACAAAATCATCATGACAGCCAGCCCGATCATAACATGAAACACATATCTGTCAGAACCGGCTACCGCATTCTCACTGGCTTTTCCGGAAATCCCTGCATGTATCAGAACACCTGCAATGCTGATAAGTATAATCATTCCCAAAAGTTTCCATGCAGCTTGAGGTCTGTGGATACTGTCAAGGGAGATTCCTGTTTCCACAGGATCCCCCATGTCTCTGACGGCTTCCTTCTCTGCCTGTTCATGATCCATGCCTGCCTTCATGTTTTCCGCAATCTGATCCTCCATATGATCCTGCAGTTCCTGTTTTATGTATGGTCTGGCTTTTGTGCAGCGAATCTGTTCCAGCAATAATTTCAGATATTCATCCATAACTCACACCTCCAGTATAAGCACATTGGTCACTGCTGCAGAATACTCTTTCCATTCCTCTATTTTCTTTTCCAGGAATCCTCTTCCCTGTCTGGTAAGGCTATAATACTTTCTGGTCTTTCCAGCTACATCCTGTTCATATACTGTCAGGAGTCCTTTCTCTTCCAAGCTGTGCAGCAATGGATAAAGAGTTCCAGCCTTCAGCTCAAATACATTCTGAGATTTTTGCCTCAGTGTGTCGATCATCTCATATCCATACATATCCTTTTCAGACAAAAGTTTCATTACAAGCATTGCCATACTTCCTGAAACCAATGCTCTTTCAATAGCCATCTGGTCCACCCCCTTCTTAGAATAAGTTATATATCGGCGCTCTATATATCGGTCATCTATATAATAGATTATTTTACATTATTTGTCAATATATCAATAAAATTTATCAAAACTAATGGCTATTACCATTCATTGATTGTTTCGGTAATTGCCATATTGTATGTGCTTCGCCGGGGCGTAGGCCGCAGCAATGGCGGTAACGAAAGAAAACACAATAACAATAGCAAGTAATTCTACCGGCATGCTCCACAGAGTTCCAAAATACCATGTAAGCAGCTTGATATACAGGAAACGACTAAGAGCAATCCCTATGACGCCACCGATTACAAATCCAGAAATGGAATAAGTAAAGGCTTCTTCGGCAATCATCCGTGTAAACTGATTTCCGTCCATACCGACAGCCCGCATAGCACCATACTGTTTTATCCGGGCTGTTACGCTCGTAGAAATGCTGTTTATAGTATTAAACAGTGTAATCATAGCAATAATTGCCAAAAAACTATATACACTAAAATTTCAACCTCTTGTCCCGCTATCTGAATGGTATCTCCAACTTTTAGTGGATTGTCTTTATTTGAAGCAGTCATGACCTTATTACTGTCCCCGTAAATTTCTGATAAATCCCCTTGTACAAGACTGTCTTTTGCTCTGTCTAACAAATAGTCACTGTACGATGTGATATTTACATGATTGATTCCCTGCCGTGAAGAAGCAGCAGAAACATTCTCTATGTATGTGCTGCCAAAAACGTGATCTATACCAGAAATAGAACTGACGGTATCATTCAAAAAAATAAGAGGGCTGCATCTTACAGCTCTCTTATTTTAAATATACATCCTATTCTTCATATCCCTGCGGATTATTAGACTGCCATCTCCAGGAATCTTCACACATCTCACGGATACCGTTTTCTGCTTTCCAGCCAAGCTCTTTTTCTGTCTTAGATGCATCACAATAACAAGTTGCAATATCTCCTGCTCGGCGAGGTTTGATCACATATGGAATTTTCACACCAGTTGCAGCTTCAAAATTCTTCACAATATCAAGAACACTACAGCCCTTTCCGGTTCCCAGATTGTAAACCGCAAGCCCTGGATTTTCTTCGATTTTCTTAAGTGCTTTTACATGACCCTTTGCCAGGTCCACAACATGAATATAATCTCTTACACCAGTTCCATCCGGAGTATCATAAGCATATCCTGCAGAAGCATCACCTGATAGGTTGAATTTCGATGGTTTTTCAGATAATCTCTGCGAAGAAAACCATACTTGCCAAGTTGATCCATCTGCTCACCGGATTTATAAGTAAGATCTGGAAGCAGATATCCATTTACATTCGTATACGTTAGTTTCATTTTGTTAGCACTCTCCATTTCTCATCATTTTTTGACCACAAATTTACGACATTTACGACAAATCTGACACTGCTTTACAATACCAGACAAAATGACTGATACCCCGAAAAGCCTGTAAAACAGGCACTTTTGGGATACACAAGACAGGACAAAAATCGACTTCCATTATCAAATAAAAAACGCGAATATTCCAGTGCTTAATAAGCCACTGATATTCGCGTTTCTTATTATCCTAACCACTTGAAAGATGGATAGTATCTTACAACAGCTTTCCCCACAAGCTGGTCAAATCGCACGAATTTGTTTTTCCATGAACGTGAATCCTTCGAATCATTCCGGTTGTCACCAAGCATGAAATAACTGTTTTCCGGAACTGTATATGGACCATAACTTCCGATCATTTTCTCCGGAATGAAAGAGTCATCCAATGGAGTGGGTGAACCATCAATGTAAACTTTCCCATCCTTAATTTCCACTACCTCTCCCGGCAGTCCGATCACTCTTTTGATAAAAAGACGGCTTTCATCATCTGGGTATTTGAATATTACAATATCAAATCGCTCCGGGTCCTTGAACTTTTCAGAAATTTCATAACCGAACAGATTAAGATTAATTCCATACGCAAGCCGAAAGCCGAAAAGGCGGTCTTTCACCATAAGTGTTTTTTCCATGGAGGGTGAAGGGATTTTTGCGTTAATCAAAACAACATTATTGATAACCAGAGTAATTGCCACTACTATTACAATCAATTTCACATAGCCTAACAGTTCACGCCAGATTTTCATGCTCTCCACCTCACCGTTCTTCATTATTCATATATCTGAACAATCTTTTGTCATATTTTGCTTCCTGGTACCAGCCAATTCCGATCATGACCACGCCTAATACAATGGTAACCGTTCTGACCATTGTATCAGCTGAAAACAGGCAGGTGATTACAATTCCAGTTCCTGCACCTGTAAAAAAGTCAATAACAGACTTTTCCCGTTTCAATGATCCAAGCACTCTTTCTTTATCCATGGTTTTTACCATTTTGACATCTTCCTTTATTAAGACATCGAGAGAAATATCAAAACGGTTGCTGATGTCTATGAGAATCTGCAGATCCGGATAGCTCTTTTCATTTTCCCAATTAGACACAGTCTGTCTGGTAACATGAAATATTTTTCCAAATTCCTCCTGGGTCAGTCCCTTTTCTTTTCGTATTTTTAATATCTGCGTTCCAATGTTAATATTGCTCTGCTCCTGTTCTTCCAATCGGTTTTGCTTTCTCACCTGGATTATATAAAAATTTCTGCCAAATGAAAAGCAATTTACCTTTTACAGCGAAAAAACAGGTATGCAAAGCTTCTTTGACATGGGATTTTTGAAAACAGATTCACGTTTCTCTACCTAATCTGAATCCTTATTTTATCCCCGACAGATGTCCAACCGGATTCTGCAGTGATTTCACCTGTAGCTCCATCATAATATGCGCTTTCTTCGGTTCCGTAATCTTCATCCGTTTTATCTGCTGCGTCGGTATTTTCTTTCTGGTCTGTATCGTCTTGAAGCCTTACTTCTGTGGGAGCATCTGCCCCTCCGATAATTTGAGTTTCAACCTGATCCTCTGCATCTGACGGATTTTTTTCCTCCAAAGTATCCTCCGGAACTTCTTCTACCGCTTCTGTAGTCTCACCAATTTCTACAAAATCGTCATCAACCCAGACAGTGTCTGCTGCAGCCATGTAAGGTTCTCTGGTATAAAGCTGTAATTCCAGATAATCGCTGTCAATATCCGGGAGCAAAAGAACCGGGCCGTCAGAATCCAGCTGATACATACCCCAGAAACTGGTTTTAAAACTCCATTGAGATTTACCATCTGCCGAATTACTGCGCAGTTCATACTGTACCTGATTTCCTTTACTGTCTGTCCCCATAAGCATCATCTCATTACCATTATACAGCTTTTCCTCAAGTTCTTCCGGAATTTCTGCCTTAATTATACTTTGCAGTTTATTCATGGAAAAGTCTGTTAATTTTACGGTTCCTTCTTCTGTTTTAACAGAAACATCTTCTAGCTTTTTATGAACTGTCTGTTTCATAAGCTCCTCATGGGGAATAGAAAAATCAAACTCAAACTCTGCGAAATAATCTTCGCCAAGATTTTCATTTTGATAGGCACCGAGTACCAAATGTACTTCTGGATTTTCTCCCAAATCACCATCAAGGGAAAACCGGGATTCCAGAACAGCATCATAGACATTTTCATCCAGTCCAGTATTTAGCAAATCTTCGTCCGAATATGGCAGAAGGTGTCCGCTTTCGTATTCTTCAATTTTCTGTCCATTTATTGTAGTTTTCTGATAATCAATGTCAAGCTGTGTATTGGCAAAGGTCCAGTCATCCTGGACATCATCCGTGTCCTTTTGCCCGGAAGATGTTTTTTCTGCATGCACCTTTGTTAACAGAACCCCATTATCCAGAACAACTTCTTTTAATGTTACAGTAATTCCTTTGTCTTCCTTAGAGGTATTCAACACTTCCGTATAAGATTCAATGCCTTTTGGGAAACCAAGGGTTTCTCCTATGGACAATGTAATATTTTTTATTGCAGCCTGGATATGTGGATTAGAAAAGATAACAGAACCCAAGGTGACGATCACACAGGCAGCTGCTGCTTTGCTCCACCCTTTTGGTCTCCGGTTTTCCTTTTTTTCACTCCATTCCCGCTCTGCTTCCTCTATATATTTCGGATCAATATTACCAAATTCTTTTGAAAAATCAAACTTTTTCATATGCGTCCTCCTTCTTTTTCCAACAGTTTCAACAGCTTTTTCCGGTTTCTGTATAAATTCATTTTCACGCTTCCCGCTGACATATGATGCCTTTTGGATATTGCAGAAACAGGATCTAAAAACCAGTATCTTCGTACAAAAATATTTCTGTCCTTTGGAGACATTTCTTCCAAAAAACGATTTATGGTTTCCATCAGTTCTTTTTCCGCCAGCTGTTCTTCCACGGTATAAGTTACATTTAGCTGCTCCATTTCCTCCATAACATCTGCCATATGAACATCCGGGCGCTTGCCTGCAAACTTTTTCCTTAAGCGGTCAATACTAAGATTTCTTGTAATCCGACCGCAAAAGTGTGCCAATACAGAAGGATGCGTAGGAGGAATCTGTGACCATACCGAAAACCAGGTATCATTCAGACATTCCTCGGCATCTTCTCTATTCGCCAATAAATTCCAGGCAATCTTGTAGCAATAGGGGTGATACTTAGTACTCAATTCTATAATTCCATTCTCATCTCTTTTCAAAAACAGGTTTATAATTTCATCATCATTCATTTACAGGTTGTCCTCCGGGTTTCTTTAAGATAAAAGTCACTGTCCATAATCTGACCAGCAACAGATAAGGCGCCTTTTTGAATAAAAAAATTTCCATTCATATTATATATCGTAAAAAATAGTGGATGGTAACAAAAAAATTTAATTTTTTTCAGTTGAGATCCAAACTACAGTTTTGGTTTTCAGAAGATTACCTTTTAGGGATAAAAGTAATGAAAAGCAGCCGATATTCTCATTTTATATATCATGAGATACCGGCTGCAACTGCTGTTATAAAATATTTTCTTGTTCTGTAGTTTTGTACTTTATACTACAGCATTCATTATAATCACGGTCAAAACACATCCTATAAACTTTCCACAAAACGCATAAAATCTTCTCTTCCTTTTGGTGTGCATTTATAAACTCCGGACTCTTCCAGCACATGTACAAACACCAGTCCTACTTCTTTTTGAAGAATTGCATGAATGTTCTCTGCATTAATATCCGAATATTTTTTCAGCAATTCTTTCACCCAGACCTCATGCTTTGCTATTTTTTCATTTGAAGAAATATCTTTTCCAGATAAAATGTATTCCTCTAAATTGTCTGATATTCAAGTCGTTGAGTCGCTCTTGAAAGTAAAACCGTATTACACTTGTAAAAAAGGTCTGCCACTTCTGCACTCAGATTTTTTTTGCAAGTGTAATATTCTACATATTCCTGAACTATCCTTATGGAGTAACATATCACTGATATGGACAAACAGATACCTTTCGACGCTCAATCAGTCTATTAATTGTTTTAGTACCAACATCAAATTGAATCAATTTCTTTATATAACTTTATTAATTGCC
>NZ_JAMOYY010000067.1:0-5649 GCF_023669475.1 Blautia sp. MB18-30
AGGCTATTTCGGGAATTAACGACTGTGGAGTGTACTTAGGATCTGTGAGTAGAGATAACTCCGGTTACTCAAAAGCATACACAAAGAAACAGTAAGCGGTATTCGTGAGAATCCGCATTATCTCGATTTGAGTATGTTTAATCACATTTTGAGTGGCAGAAAATATTATGGAATTAGGTGAAGGACTGAAGAAAATTTTACTGGCGGGTATTGGTACAGCAGCAGTGACAGCAGAGAAATCTAAGGAGATCCTGGATGAGCTGGTAAAAAAAGGAGAGCTTACTGTTGAGCAGGGAAAGGTCCTCAATCAGGAGCTGAAGCACAATATCAAGTCAACTGTTAAGACAGCAGCAGATTCCGTGAAAGAATCCGCAGCCAGAAAGAACGAGCAGGAGGAGCTTAAGGCGACGATCTCCAAGCTCACACCGGAGCAGCTTGCAGCTGTGAAGGCACAGATCGAGAGCATGCAGGCTGAGGCAGCTGCAAAAGAGGAAGAAGTACCTGTAGCAGAGCCTGTTGAGGATGCAGCCACAGAGACTGTTGAAGAAGAGAAAACAGAAGCAGCCGGCGGGAGTGAGGAAGCTCCGGAGGCAGAATAAAAAGAGACTTCTGAGAAAACAGCAGAACTCATGGAAGAAGCCGGACAGAACAAGACGGTGGAACAGAAACAAAAAGGCAGTTTAAGCACAAAGAGGAAGTATGAAAGCTGTCAGAGAATTAATAACGTAAACGGAGAATTTTATGGCCAGAGAAGAACAGGAGAAAAAAGAAAAAAGCGGATATGGAGAACGGCTGAGAGAGATCACAGCCGTTCTGAAAAAGCATGCCATTACCCGGGGTGTTTCTCCTGAGAAGCTCCGGCTCATACTGGAAGACCTGGGCCCAACTTATATCAAGTTGGGTCAGATTATGTCCCTGCGTTCCGATATTTTGCCCAAAATATACTGTGATGAGCTGATGAAACTCTGTTCCGATGTGCCGTCCATGCCTTTTTCACAGGTGATAGAAGTTCTGGAGGAATCCATGGGCTGTCCATGGCAGGAGGAATTTCAGCGCATTGATGAGAAGCCCCTTGGAGCTGCATCCATTGCACAGGTGCACCGGGCAACTCTGAAAACAGGGGAAGAGGTTGTGATCAAGGTTCAGCGAAAAGGAATCTATGAGACTATGGCCCGGGATATCGGACTGATGCATAAGGCAGTGCGTCTGATGCCACCGGTAAGTATCAAAGGCATGGTAGATCTGAACATGGTCTTAAGTGAGCTGTGGACCGTGACCCAGGAGGAGATGAATTTTCTCACAGAGGCAGCCAATATGGCGGAATTTGCGAAGAAGAATAAAGATGTGGCATTTGTGAAGGTGCCTGTTCTTTATCGCGAATATATTTCACCACATGTTCTGGTGATGGAATATATTGACGGCTTTGCGATCAATGACCGGGCAGATCTTCTGGCGAATGGATATGATCTCAATGAGGTCGGAACGAAATATGTGGATAATTTCATCAAACAGGTGATGGAGGATGGCTTCTTCCATGCAGATCCTCATCCCGGAAATGTACGGATTCAGGAGGGAAAGATCGTCTGGATCGACATGGGAATGATGGGGCGTCTTACAGAACACGACCGTCAGCTGATCAGCGAAGCCATAGAAGGTGTTGCCATGAACAACATCGGCAAGATTCAGGATGCGGTTCTGGCTCTGGGAGATTTTAAGGGCAAACCGGATTCCAGCAAGCTTTATGAGGATATCCGCGGACTTATGGAGAAATATGGTACTGCGGATATGGGGAACATTGATGTGGCTGAAGTGATGGTGGACCTGATGGAGGTCATGAAAGAAAATAAGATCATGATGCCTCACGGACTGACTATGCTTGCAAGGGGGCTGACTCATGTGGAGGGGGTTCTGGCTGATATATGTCCGGACATCAATATGACACAGATTGCTGCGGCAAGGCTCAAGGAGCAGCTGTTCAGCAATGGGAACTGGAAGCGTGAGATCAAAAAAGAAGGAAAAAATCTTGCCTGGTCGCTGAAACGTGCAGTGGATATTCCTTCTCTGGCGGCGGATTTCCTTCAGGGCTGTATGAAGGGGCAGACAAAGATCAATCTGGATCTTCATGCTTCGGATGATCTGGCGTGGCTTTTGCGGCGGCTGGTGCGGAATATTGTGATGGGGCTGTGGGTGATGGCGCTTCTGATCAGTTCCAGCATTATCTGCACTACAGATATGAAGCCGAAGCTGTGGGGGATTCCGGCTCTGGGGGCTTTTGGCTATGTGTTTGCTTTTATTATTGTTTTGTATGTGTTTATCAAGCATTTCTTTTCCGGAAAATAAAAGACGGAGATCATTTGCAGAGTCTGCGGGATGGTTTCCGTCTTTTTTTGCTGTTATGGAATTGTTTCGGTCTGCTGTTATAACTGCGATTAGGAGCTATCATCTTTCGACCGGCTGGTAAAGGACGGAGTACGGGTGTCTGGTCAGGTGTAGATGGTTCCGCTGTAGGCTTTGCGGAATTCCTTTGGGGTGTAACCGGTTCCCTGGCGGAAGTAGTTGCAGAAGGAGGGCGCGTCCCGAAAGCCGCAGGAGAGAGCTGCTTCTGTGATGGTGCAGGAGGAGGAGCAGAGAAGCTGGGCTGCCATCTGGAGGCGGTGTTTCAGGAGATATTGTTTTGGGGAGGTGTTTTCATGTTCCATGAAGATTCGGTAAAGATAGGAACGGTCGATTCCTACGTAGTGTGCCACGTCTGAGATCTGGATGGGGTAGGCATAGTTGTTTCTGATGTATTCGGAGGCTTTCTGAAAGTACAGGTTTGAGATGTCGGTCCTGCTTTCGGAGGGCTTTTTTTGCATGTCGGATAGTATCAGGAGGAGGTTTCCTGTGGAGGCAAGGTCGTTTCCGTTGTTTTCGGAAAAGGTGTCAAGTAGGCTTTGCATGTGGGTGAGGAGGCTGTTTTGCCGGGAGGGTGTTTTCGGGGTGAAGATTGGGGTGTCGGAAAATACGGTTTGTTTCAGGATTTCTTTGCAGGCGGAGCCGTCAAAGCCTGCCCAGGCGTAGCTCCAGGGGTCGGAGGTGTCGGCGCGGTAGTAGATGGAGTCCATGGGGCGGATGAGAAAGGCGTCGCCTGCTTTCAGATGGTAGGTGTGGCCGCTGCACTGGTAGATGCCTTTGCCGTGGAAGATCACGTGGAGAAGGTAGTGTGGGCGCATGGCCGGGCCGAAGGAGTGGTTCGGGCCGCAGTCTTCCTGGCCGCAGAAGTAGACGGAGAGGGTGTGCTGGGTTTGGGTTTCTTTGGAATCGTTTTTCATTTGGGTGGGCCTCCTGTTTTTGGGTTATTCAACAAAAACGCAATTTTGGGTCACAAAATGGGATGGAATGTTGTATGAGGTGATTATACAATATTGGGTGTGGGAAGGGCAAGGATGGATATGGATATACGGACGCCCGCGAGGTGTGTGCTGCCTGTCGGCGGATGACTTCTAAGCCGCTGAAAATCTGCTAAAAGCGCTTTAAAAATTCTCGAACTCGCGTCTGAAGCCGCTCAGACAGCGAGAATTTTTGAAGCAACGCAGATTTCCAGCGGCTAAGAATCAGCACCCCTCCTGCAGAGTCCGCCGACAGGCAGCACACACCTCACGGGCTGGTATTTCAGGGCGGAAGGGATAGAGTGGCGGTGGTGGGTGGGATTACAGGCGAGACGGGAAGCGGCTGGAGAAAATGTGGTTGACGGAGCGGGATGAATACATCGGCGGAGCGTAGCATTATCAATACCGTAGAATACATCGCCGTGCCAATACATTAACACATTCCCACAGCGTACGACAATATAGTGTGCCTGGAAAGGGGAGCGCGAGGGGGAAAAGCGGGCTTCGCAACTTTGAGTGCTTTCCCCCTCGCAGATTTCCTACTCTTTGAAAAGCGGATAAATTCACACTAATACCCCAAAAAATAACCTCAACATTAAAAAAATAGATTTACATATAAAAGGAGGAGCCTTAACATGAAAACAACTATATTAAAAAACGAATTCTGGTACGGTGGTGCAGTCTATGAAGGCTACCGCCAGCCCGTAGGTGCAGACGACATTGTGGACTGGGATTTCCGCGAAAACCCAACCCACAATCAGATCATGCCTTTATTCCTTTCCTCGAAAGGCCGCTATATCTGGAGCGATGCAGGTTTTCACATTTCTTTCAGAAATGGTGAGATCCTGGCGGAAGGTCCGGAACCTATCATTCTGAAAGATGGCTTCAATGATCTGCGAGGTGCATACCTGGCAGCCATGAAAGCGCATTTTCCATTTCATGAGATCAAACTTTCAGACAGGTTTTTCAAAGTACCGGTATACAATTCCTGGATCGAACTTACCTATTATCAGACCCAGAAGAATATCCTGAAATATGCAAAAGGTATTCTGGAAAATGGTTTTCCATCCGGTGTTCTGATGATCGATGATGGCTGGTCTCCTTATTATGGAAGGTGGCAGTTCAGGGGGGATAATTTCAAGGATGCGAAGGCGATGCTCAAAGAATTGCATGAGATGGGATTTTCTGTGATGCTGTGGATCTGTCCGTTTATTACTCCGGATACGTTGGAGTTCCGGGAGGCTAGGGATAAGCATTTTCTGATTGAAACTCCGGAGGGAAAACCTCGTATCCTGGAGTGGTGGAATGGGTATTCTGCAGCTTTGGATCTGACGAATCCGGATGCGATGAAGTGGCTGAAGGATCAGCTGGATGTTCTGACGGATATGGGTGTGGATGGCTTTAAACTGGACGCGGGTGATCCTTGTTATTATCATGCGGGTGATAAACTGTTCCGTGATGTTTCTACGGATGAGTTGTCCAGGCTTTGGGCTGAGTTTGGAGAGCAGTTTGCGTTTAATGAGCTGAGAGTGTGTTTCCGGGCCGGGGGTTATTCTCTGATGCAGAGACTTTGTGATAAGCAGACGAAGTGGGATGAGAGTGGTATTGCGGGATTGATCCCGGATACGTTGCTCCAGGGGCTTACTGGGCATCCTTTTGGCAGTCCGGATATGATTGGCGGGGGTGAGTATACCTGCTTTTTGAATGGGAATGAGAATGCGTGTACGCCGGAGATGTTTGTGCGGTATGCACAGATCGCGGCTTTGATGCCGGTGATGCAGTTTTCGGCTTCTCCGTGGAGGGTGCTGCCTGAGGCGGATTTTCAGAAGGTTAAGGCTGCGCTGGCGCTCAGAGAGAAATGTCTGCCGGAGATTTTCAAGGCTGTAGAGTGTGCGAAAGTTACTGGTGAGCCGATTGCCCGTTCTATGGAGTTTGTTTTCCCTGGACAGGGTATGGAGAGGGTGATGGATCAGTTTATGGTTGGTGATGCGCTTTTGGTGGCGCCTGTTTGGAAGCAGGGGGAGATTGTCAGAAGTGTGACTTTGCCTGAGGGGCAGTGGAGGTGTGTTAGCCTTGGAGAGACTGAGGGTGATGTACTGAATGGTGGCCGGAATGTGGTTCTTGGTGAGAATGATGGGCTGGTTGTTTTGAGGAGAGTGTAGGACAACGCACAACAATTGCGTGCCCGGAAAGGGGGAGCGCGAGGGGGAAAAACGGGCTTCGCAACTCTGAGTGCTTTCCCCCTCGCAGATTTCCTCCGCTTTGAAAAGCGAAAATACTA
>NZ_JAMOYY010000068.1:0-4732 GCF_023669475.1 Blautia sp. MB18-30
TGGGCACGGAAGGAGTTCTGCGTTGTTGTGTGTGCTGCGTTGTTGACTTTTGTCTGTATGCTGCGGTACTCAGAATGGAACGTTGTGCCGATCTGGTTTCTGTATTCTTCGGTACTTATGGTGGTACGCTGTGCCGATCTGGCTCCTGTACTCTTCAATGTTTATGATGGTACGCTGTGCCGATCTACAATCTGGTTCTGGGATTCTTCGGTACTTATGGTGGTATACTGTGCCAATCTGGCTCCTGTACTCTTCAATATTTATGGTGGTACGCTGTGCCGATCTGGTTTCTGGATTCCTCGATATTTATGGTGGTACGCTGTGCCGATCTGGTTTCTGGATTCTGGATTCTTTGATGTTTCTTTGATGTTTTCTTTAATGTTTGCTTCTGTCCCATACTCTGGCTTTTTCCTGTCGGCTGGAAGCGTCAGCCAGAGGAAGGTGGCATCGCTCCGGGCTGCTGCGGAGGAGGGGTGATTACTACTTGGGCTGCGGGAGACGGCGTTATTGCGGCAGGGTCTGCTGTCTGAGCCGCAGGCGAGTTCTGGCCCTGCCGCAATGCTTTTAGCCGTCTCACGGAGTCCTAGTAGTATCCCCCGACGGAGTCCCTGCCCGGAGCGATGCCACCTTCCTCTGGTGTCCCTCGACCACATCCCCCCGGACCAATGCCACCTTCCTCTGGCGTCCCTCTCCATCCTTCTCACAAAACCTCAAAAGCATCCCCGACTGCATCCACCGAGCGATACCACCTTCCTCTGGCGTCCCTCGACCACATCCATACACACAAAAAAAGCCCGGCATCTTCATATTCCAAAGACACCGGACTCCCATCAGTCATATATAAGCTGGAAATGAGACTCGAACTCACGACCCCTTCATTACGAGTGAAGTGCTCTACCGACTGAGCTATTCCAGCTTGTGCTAAACACAACTGATATTATACCGTATTTTACAAAAAATGCAAGCACTTTTTCCTACAATCCACTCAAATCCTCACCACCCCAATCACCCCCAACCATATTCCCATTTAATTCACAAACCATCACTCATCCCCGGAAGCCCCCTTCCTGCGAGAAGCCACCCGTTTCACAACCTTTACCGCATCCTTTACAGCCACAGATTTTTCAACCACCGTCATTTTCGCTTTATCCATACGCTTTCCTCTGCTTTTCCCCACAGTCTTTTTCACATTTCCTTTCTTCACAGAGTTTTTCTTCACATCCCCCTTCTCCGGTGTACACCCAAATACCGCCACACCATAAGCCGGAAGCTTCAGCTTCAAAGAAAATTCCCTGTTATCACACTCCATATGAATAGCCGCTTTCGCCCGTGCGTTCACCACACCCTGTCCGCCAAACTTTTCACTGTCACTGTTGAAAATTTCCTTATATTTCCCCGCAAAAGGCACACCAACCCGGTAACTGTCATAAGATACCGGTGAAAAATTACACACCGCAAGAATCGTTTCTTCCGGCTTTTCCGTCTTACGAAGAAACGCAACCACATTCTCATCATAGCTGGTAAACTGGATCCACTCAAACCCATCCGAATTACCATCCATTGCATACAACGCCGGATGATTCCTGTAAAGTTCATTCAGATCATGCAGATACGCCCTCATTTCCGGCCCCACATCCCCATCCGGCGCAGTCATCTTCACACCCGGATGAAGCATCAGATAGCCATACGCAGCACGCAGCTGAGCATCCTTCTGCCTTGAAGATCCCGGAAGCTTCTCCTGAAACTCTTTTAACGTACCCACATCTCTCTTCCCCAGAGTCAGTACATAATGCTCACTATATGCATACATCATGGAAAGCGTCAGCTGATCATAATAATTTCGTCTGTCCAAAGGCTCTGCTTCCAGGTAAGAAAGAAGATCCTTTGTCCAGCCACCACTCCATTTATAGTCAAACCCCAGATGATCATTCTCCACACTGTCTGTAAGCTGCGGCCATAAACCATCCTCCTGTGCGATCAGAAGAATCCCCGGATACTGCTTCTTCACAATAGAATTCAGATGCTTCAGAAACTCCATTGCCTGAAGGTTCTCATTGGAACTATAAAGATTAGCCGTCCACTGGCCCGCCTCTCTTCCAAAATCCAGATACAGCATCGCATCTACATCATCCATCCGAAATCCGTCCACATGAAATTCATCCAGCCAGAAAAACGCATTGGAAATAAGGAAATCTTTGACCATAGGACTTCCGTAATTATAAAGCATGGTGCCCCACATCGGATGAACGGCCATAGCCGGATCCTGTACTTCATAAAGAGGAGTTCCGTCAAATTTCTCAAGCCCTGCATCAAACCGCGGAAACTGAGCCGGTGTCCAGTCCAGGATCACGCCAATCCCTGCCTGATGAAGATCCTCTACCAGTGTCCGGAAATCTGCCGCAGTCCCAAAACGGGTAGTCACAGCATAATACGCAGACGTAGAATATCCTCCTGAACTTCGGTCAAGATACTCCATCACCGGATGAAATTCTACATGCGTATAACCGGTTTCCTTCAGAAACTCCACCAATTCACCACTGTTTTTCCACTCTGTTACATCCGTTTCATAAATAGAAACCGGAACTTCACGGCTGGCAAACCTTTCACGTTCCTTCATCCACGCTTCATCCTGCCATAAAAACTCCCCCAGCTCTGTTACAACAGAAATCACAGACGGCGCTCCCTGGGTTCCATTTCCGTAAGGATCAGACTTCCGCTGTACATTGCCGCCTTTGATCTTGATCTCATACTGGTAAGAGGCCCCTGCCTGTACACCTGGAACAAAAATCTCAAAAATTCCGGACATTGGCATCCGATGCATCGGAAGACGCCTTCCATCCCACCTGTCAAAATCACCGACCACACTGACACGGATTGCATTGGGTGCCCAGACAGCAAAATATGTTCCTTCTACCTCGCCACAGGTCCCCGGATGCGCTCCCAGCTTCTCATATGCCTTGTAATAGACACCGGCACAAAAAGCTCGTTCCTCCTCTTCCGTGATCTGGCATGGACATTCATACGCATCGTAAAAAGTCTCTTTCCTGCTTCCTCTTATCACACGGAAACGATATTCCGGAATCCTTTTCAGTGGAAGCATTACAGCATAATAACCAGCCTCATCTTCCAGGATCATCGGATAACTCTTTTCCCCTACAACAACCTCTGCAGCATCCGCTCCCGGAAAAAATCCCTGGATCAGAACGCCATCCTCTGTTACCCTTGGCTGCATCACATCACGAGGTGATGCCTCCTCCCCATAAACGATCGCCTCGATCCGGGGCCAATCCATATATTCATACGCTTTATCAGCCATAATCGTCTCCTCCATCATATTTGTTGTTTTATAGACTAAGTTTACCACCATTTTACAGAAAAATAAAGATAACAGTTCTAATCTTCGCAAAAAGCACCACAAGTAACCGGTAACAGAACAGAAAATAATTCGATTTGGTTCTTCCCAAAATCATGTGTAACGATTATAATATGAAGCAGAATATGAAACAAATAACTTATCAGGAGGAATCATCAATGGAAAACAGACAGTATGATGTAACAGCTCTCGGCGAGCTTCTGATCGACTTCACAGAAAACGGTGACAGTTCCCAGGGAAACCCTACTTTCGAGGCAAACCCGGGCGGAGCTCCCTGTAACGTTCTTGCCATGCTGAACCGTCTTGGCAAAAAAACTGCATTTATCGGAAAGGTCGGAAACGACATGTTCGGCAAACAGCTGAAGGCTGCCGTAGAAGAATGCGGCATTGATACCAGAAATCTTGTCATGGACGATGAAATTCACACTACCCTTGCTTTTGTACATACTTACCCGGACGGAGACCGTGATTTTTCTTTCTACCGTAATCCAGGTGCAGATATGATGCTGACAAAGGATGAGGTAGATGCCGATCTGATCCGCAATTCCAGGATTTTCCATTTCGGCACGCTTTCTTCCACACATGAGGGTGTCCGTGAAGCAACCCGCTATGCTCTTGACGTGGCAAAAGAAGCCGGATGCATCATCACCTTTGACCCGAACTTACGCCCTCCACTCTGGAAGGATCTGAACGATGCCCGCAAAGAGATCGAATACGGCATGGAACGCTGTGATGTACTGAAGATTTCTGATAATGAAGTGGAATTTCTTTTTGACACAGCAGATTATGACAAGGGTGCTGCCCTTATCGAAGAAAAATATCATATCCCGCTTGTGCTGATCACAATGGGAAAAGACGGAAGCCGCGCTTATTATCGCGGACGGAAGGTCGAGGCTGCTCCTTTCCTTCAGGAAAAAACCATTGAAACCACCGGTGCAGGAGACACCTTCTGTGCAAGCACCCTGAATTATGTGCTGGAACACGGTCTTGAGGATCTCACTGACGAAAATCTCGCAGAGCTGCTTACTTTTGCAAATGCAGCAGCTTCTCTCATCACAACAAAGAAGGGAGCACTCCGCGTAATGCCTGAAAGAGATGAAGTTCTTGACTTCATTGCATCCCGCAAGTAGTGTATGTTTTTCTTTTATTGAATTATTTTTTTGTTTATTGGCTTTGAAAAGCTGAGAAAACACCGCAGGGGGAGAAAGCACTCAAAGTTACAAAGCCCGTTTTTCTCCCCCTGCACCCCCTCTTTCCGGGCACGTACCGCAGAAACGACGCTTCGCGCCTATCCGCCAATTGTTGTGTATTCTTCATATTTTCCCTATTATATCATATATTTTTATTAATATCTTATCG
>NZ_JAMOYY010000069.1:0-4723 GCF_023669475.1 Blautia sp. MB18-30
ATAATAATCTTCATATTCTTTATTATCCAAATTTCCATAAATTGTACTTGCCAAATCGTTTAAGCTCATTTTTGAAATCGTCAGATTTTGATTTGGAGATATCTTTATTTTTTTATTCACATTTACATTTATGGTATTCTTCTCCAGTTCTTCCCAATTTGATGAAAATTCAAAAATATAGTCATCCGTATCTTCTGTATCTGCAGTATCCATTTCTGTTGGATCAAATAACCATACTTTCATTTTTATATCTGCTGTATTATCTTTAATAGTTGTATCTTCCAACCTATAATGACAAACCTGACCATCTGTTCCGTTCTCCTTTTTCTCCAGAGCATATGTTCCATCTAACTGTGCCGCTTTTCCATTTATCTCCACTTCTGTTAGTAGAATAGTCTCTTTTTCTTTTGAATCATTTATATTATCAGATATTGCCACCCATAAATTCTCCTTATCAGCAGCAATTTCATCTAATGTAATAGAAATTCCATTTTTAGTAATCGTTTTTCCAACACTATCTATATATGATTCTACATTTTCATTAATCCCCAATGCAGTTTGAATCCACGAAGTAATCTGTTCCCAGGCCGCCTTTATCTCATGCGGATGTCCCAAGCCTCCTATCAATAATGCTATTACAACTCCTGCTGCTGCAATCTTTGCTAATTTTAATTTCAAATTAACATTTCGCTTTTCCCATGGTAAGGAAGCTTCGTAAACAAATTTTTCATCTATTTCTCCCATCAGATCCAAAAAATTGTTTTCTTTTTTCATATGATTTCTTTCACCTCTTCCCATAATTTGTTTCTGCTTCGAAAAAGACTAGATTTAATTTTAGTCTCAGAGCATCCATGTCTTTTTGCAATGTCTTTAATATTATCCATATACCAATATCGCCTGACAAAAATATCCCTGTCCCCTGCTTTTAAATCACTTAAAAATTTTTCTAAAATATTCAAAATTTCCTTTTTCTTTATATCCTCTTCCACATAATCCTTTATTGTATTTTCTAGTTTTTCCACTTCACCACAAATATCCATCATATGTGTATCTGCTCTTTTTGAAGCATTTTTCTTTCTGAAATTGTCCAATGCCAAATTTCTGGTTATTTTTCCAAGAAATGCAGATAACTTTGTTGGCGTTTTGGGTGGAATCTTATTCCACGTTATCAGCCACGTATCATTTACGCATTCTTCTGAATCTTCTGTGTTATATAAAATATTCCATGCAATCTTAAAACAAAATTTTTCGTACTTTACTTCTACCTGGCGAATTGCATCTTCTGATCTTTCTAAAAATAAATTTATAATATGTGTATCTTCCATATCACATTTCTCCCCTGTATATTAGTGTTTTTATGCAGATAGGTTATTTGCAGTGTGCCATATTAATGTTGTCTATTATATATAACGTATTTTTTTCTGTTTGGTTGCACTTTTTTTATAAATTTTTTTGTTACCATAATTCCATTATCACTATAATATATTATCTAATCATTCTTCTCTCTTGGTCAACTATTAATATCGTAATCTACTTCTGCAAATAAAACTACATGCAAAAAATGAAAAAAGGAGCTGCCATTCCATGTGTATTCATGAAAGGCAGCTCCTGCTTAAATCATTTTTATTTAACAACTACTTTTACTTTTTTACGGATCTTTCCAGATTTCACTGTGATATAGGCTGTTCCCTTTTTCTTTCCGGTGATCACACCACTGGAATTTACCGTTGCGATCTTCTTATTTGAAGAACTGTAGGTAACCTTCTCCTGGGAAGTGATCGGGCTGATGACTGGTTTCAGCGTAAGTTTTTTTATTCCTTGCAACAGTCACGCTTGATTTCAGTCCGGTGATCTTTGTTGTTCTTACCGTTGTTTTCTGCACAGTAACGGAAATGACCTGTTTCTTGCCGCTGGCCAGTGTAATGGTCACTTTGATTATTATTTGAATTCCAGCCCTCAGCCTTTTCATTGACAGAGGGCTAATTTTGGCTTAACAATTATTGAGCATCCCTTAACTGATCTACAATGCTGCATTTCGCTGCGTTATCATACATCATGCAAGGAATCAGCCACCCAAGCAGAAGAAATACCGGAATTGTCAGCAGGACAGGCAGAACGGTGAACCGATACTCAAAGAACCAGAACATACTGCCCAGCATTTTCCCCGCAAGAGGTCCCACCGCCAGTGAAAGCACAAAGGCCACCGATACGGAAGACATTGCGTAAAACAACCCCTCGTAGATCAGCATGGTTTTGAGCTGTCGGGGCGTCATTCCTACAGCCTGAAGCACAGCAAATTCCCGGCGGCGGGAAAGAATACCGGTCATCATGGCGTTGAAGAAATTTAAGAGTCCCATCAGCCCAATGATAGCACAGAGGATACCACCGATCAGAAGGAACATCTGCCGGAACTGAGCAAACTCAGAGCGAACCGTGGCTTTGCTTTCATACATCAAGGGCGAAAACTCACCGGACGTGAGCTTTGACAGATATTGCTCTGCTTCGGCCTCGTCCGCTTCGTCCGCTGTGTCGAACAGGTAGAGCATCGGAACGACTGCACCACCGCTGTCCCTCTGTGCGGTGTCCACAGGCAAAACTGCGTTATATCCAATACCACCATAACGATAACCCATGGAGTTCGGAAGTTCTACCAAGGCGCAGACCGTGTACTCTACATCTCTGGCCCCATACAATTTTGCCTGAAGGTACTCCTCCGGTGTGTCTTCGTTGCACAGTTCCCCGGTGCGGCTGTCGATATATTTCACATCATCCGCATAGGTAGCCGTGATCGTGTCTCCCACCTTGGGGTAGTATTCAGGATTGGGCAGATTGCCGTAATCATCCAAAGAAACCGCAATGGCAATGGCGTTATTGTCCGGCTCCAGCATAGGAGAAATATCTCCGTCGAACACTTGCAGCTTGTCAAACAGACTGTTATCCAGAGCCTCGATTCTGGTATCTCCCATCACCATATTGCCCCGGTGCTCCATGCGGCTCATATGGCTGTCCAACTGCTCGGCGCTTTCGTACCTTGCATAGTCTTGCCGCAGAGCATCCTCCGTCATCCACAGGTATGCGGTTTTTAGCACAGCATATCCCGTGCCGGAAAGACTGGCCTTTGTGTTTGCTGCGATCTCCTCGATCTGTTCTGGCGTGATGAATTCATCTGCCGGGTTGAAACGGAAATAGTCGGGAGTGCTGACGATAAAATCGGCGCAGGTCATGGAGGATACATACTTCTCCATGCTGAAGCCTCCCACAAAGGCACACAGCGCATTGAACAGTGTCACCGACAGTGCCAGAGACACCACCACCAGCACCGTCTTTTTCTTGTTTCGTCCCAGATTGGCAAAGGCCATCTGATGGAGCTTGGCTCCCCGAGTGCTGCGCTGTTTTTTCTTAGTCTGTATCGCATCCGTATATTTGGTAGCCTCTACCGGAGAGACCTTGGCTGCCATTTTTCCGGGCTTGGAGCAGGACAAAAGCACCGTCAACAGAGCAAACAGCATGGAACCAAGGAAGATCACAGGAGAGGTGCTGATGGTGGTGATGCCCGCATCCAACTGGGTGGAGCGCAAGACAACAGGTACCAGAACAGCGCCGATGCCGTAGCCCAGCAACAGTCCTGCCGGAATGCCGATCAGACAAAGTAGAAGTGCCTGCTGGCGAATGATACGTTTGAGCTGTCGGGGCGTTGTGCCAATGGTTTTCAAAAGTCCGTAAAACCGGATATCCCCCGCAACAGAGATCTGAAAAATGTTATAGATGATAAGATACCCCGTGAAAATCACCAGCAGCAAAAAAGCTGCTATGGCGATCATCAGCTCTGGATCGAGCTGTGACTCCAGCTGGGATGAGGTATATCCCCAGTTGACGCCGATCCGGACGCTGTTGGGATCGGTATAGCTGTCCCATGTGTAGCCAAGATCGGTATCCACCTGCTCCATCTGCCCTTGAATATTTGTGCTGGAGGCCAGCATGACATTCAAATCGGTGCGGAAAGGCTGTAACCCTGTTTTCACTGCCTGCGCTTCGATGTCATCTGCGTAATCACGGCTGATGTTGATGTAGTGAACAGGCATTAGTTCATCATATTCCCAATAGCCCACCAGCGTAAAGGTATCTGTTACAGTAAAGGCGGTTTGATCCTTGTCCGTGATGGAATAGGAAACCGTGACCTCGGCGCCCAGCTCCGGCGTTATGCCAAGCAGCTGCAACGCTGCCGTATCCATGGCTACTTCTTTGCCGCTTTCGGGCATCCGCCCGGTAGTAGGGGTGGCATAGCTCCATTTGGTGCAGTTGGCATCCATGTAGCTGATCTCTGCAGGCGTTTTGGAAAAGACACCATCCACAGTGATGCCGATCACCTTCCGTGCCCCCGCAGCCTTCACCTTTGGATGAGCAGCGATACGTTCCGCCTGCTCGGGGGAAACATCTTTAAAGGTACCGTGTGCATAGCCACCTACCTGCCGAAACTGGTAGGTTTCATAACTGGCGTTCAACGACAAGACAATGGTGAACATGGACGTAAATAGCATCGTTGTCAGCGCAATGGCAAAAATGGCGATCAGATTGCGGCGGCGGTTCGCATAAAGGGATTTTAAGCTGAGCTTTCGAATACATTTTCTGTTTTTGACATTCATCGTAGCCACCTCCCGTTAGTTCTGGGAGACGATCCGACCATCTTCGATACGGATAATGCGGTCTGCCATCTGCGCAATTT
>NZ_JAMOYY010000006.1:0-137080 GCF_023669475.1 Blautia sp. MB18-30
CAATAATATTCTACATAAACTCTACTAGGGTATAAGGGAAATGAAATACTGCGTTCTGGTGCACATAATAAAACACTATATGATCAACGTTCAAAATAAGCATAGTAAGTCATTTTATAGATGCGAAAATGTGAGTGAATGCCGAAAAAATACTGTAAAACAAACAAAATATGTGAATGAAGTAACAAATAGTGAAAATCGCATAAAAACAAAATGGAAAATTTGTACAAAAAAGACATTGCGTTCACGTGCACAAAATGATAATATAACATCATCAAAAAGAACACAAAAACAGAAAACAATAAAAAATGAACGGAGGAATTTAAAATGTTAAGAGTAGGAGTTATCGGATGCGGCGGAATGGGAAGAGATCATATCAGAAGACTGACAGAGAAGATCCAGGGAGCAGAAGTAGTAGCTGTTTCCGATGTATTTGAGGAAAGTGCCAGGAAAGCAGCCGAGATCTGCGGAGCAAAAGTCTATGCAGACAGTAAGGAGCTCATCAATGCAGAGAACGTAGATGCAGTATTTATCGTATCTCCGGGCTTCGCACATGTAGATTCTCTTCTTCAGGCGATCGAGGCCGGCAAGAGGATTTTCTGTGAGAAACCATTATGTACAACTGCTGAGGACTGCCTGAAAGTAGTAAAGGCAGAGGAGGCAGCCGGCAAACATCTCATCCAGCTTGGATTTATGAGACGCTATGACAAGGGATATCAGCAGATCAAGGAAGCACTTGCAACCGGAGAATACGGCGAGCCGCTGATCCTTCACTGTACACACAGAAATCCGGAGGTAGGTACCAATTACAATACACCAATGGCTGTGCACGATACCGCAATCCATGAGATCGATGTCCTTCACTGGCTTGTAGATGATGAGTATGAATCAGCACAGGTAGTAATGCCAAAAGTGACGAAATATTCCCACTCTGAGCTGAAGGATCCGCAGATCATGATGCTCCGTACTAAAAAAGGTGTATGCATTAATGTAGAAGTATTTGTAAACTGCAAGTTTGGATATGACATCAACTGTGAAGTTGTATGTGAGGACGGTGCACTGAAAATGGCACAGCCGGCTTATCCGTCTATCCGCAAGAATGCGGCAGTGTCCACTGCTATTGACACAGACTGCTTCGTAAGATTTAAAGACGCTTATGATAAAGAGGTTCAGGACTGGGTTGATAACGCAGAGGCAGGAGTGATCACAGGACCGAATGCATGGGATGGATACCTGGCAGCGATCACAGCAGATGCTCTTGTAAAAGCGCAGGAAACCGGACAGATCGAGAAGATCGTTTCAGCAGTTGAGAAGCCGGAATTTTATAAATAAATATATTTTACGAGCTCCACCTCATCAAGTGTGAGTTATCATACCAACTTATTGCTACAGACTTCCCCAATGCGTCTGCGGCGGCAGTTACCGGCAGGATCCGATTCCGCTTCGGCTTTGTTGAAACTGCAGTGGAAAACCTGCCGGTGAGATTAACCGGAAAAATTGGCTGAAAAGTAAAAACATATGGAGGGTATTGAAGATGAAATTAGGATTTAATGAAGCAACTGCACTGGAATGCAAAGGACAGTCTCTTATGGCAGACCTGGAGATGTGCGAGAAATATGGTTTTGATTATATTGAGATCCGCTTTGACTGCATAAAGGACTATCTCAAAGAGCATACACTGGAAGAACTTGCAGACTGGTTTAAGAATCATCATCTGAAACCATGGGCATACAACACTCTGATCTTCTTTAACCAGAGAGATGAGGCAGGGGAAAAAGAGATTGACGAAGAAGTTGATTTTATCCTGAAGGTTTCCAAAGCAATCGGAATGAAAATGCTGATCACCGTTCCAAGCTTTGATGTAAAAGACAAATCTGTCAGTGAGATCAAAGAAGAAGCAGTTGCACGTCTTCGTTATCTTTCCGATAAGGTTGGCGCGGATATGAAGATCTCCTTGGAGTTCTGTGGTGCACCGAACTGCTCCATCAATCAGTTTGGAACAGCCTATGATGTGGTAAAAGCAGTAGACAGAGATAATGTAGGCGTTACCGTGGATACCTTCCATTTCCATGAGATGTGCTCCCGCCTTGAGGACCTGAGAGCTGCTGATGGCAAGAAGATTTTTGCATACCATTTAAATGATTGTGAGGATCTTCCGCTTGGCTCCTGCGGAGACGACAAGAGACTGTGGCCGGGTGAGGGTGTTGTAGATCATGCAGGAATCGCAGCTGCACTGAAGGAGATCGGTTTTGATGGCGTTTGCACCATCGAAGAGTTCCGTCCGGAATACTATGCAATGAGCCATGAGGACAACGTGAAAAAGGCTGCGGAAGTTACCAGAGACTTTGTGCAGAAATATTTCGGATAATTCATTCAGAAAGGTCCGACCTTAAACCGATAGGAGGTAGATACTATGGCTGGTAAGGGAATCCCTGAATTGTTGAATTACAAGCAGAAGGGGAAAGACTTGAATGAATTCATCAAGGTTCCGCTGTCGGAAAAGCTGGCATACTGTTTTGGTGATCCGGCACTGACCTTGATGTATACCATGACTACAACTCTGCTGATCTATTTTTATACCAACGTTGTTGGAATATCAGCAGGTGCGGTAGGAATGATCATGCTTTTGTCCCGTGTTTTTGATGGCTTTTCCGATGTGCTGATGGGAACTATTATCGACCGGACTCATTCCAAGTATGGAAAAGCCAGGATCTGGATCTTAAGACTTGCGGTTCCTTATGCGCTGGCAGCGGTGCTTTTGTTCACCATGCCGCCAATGGGAAATATGGGAAAGATCATCTATGCTTTTGTTACCTATAATATCATGAATACGGTTGTATACACTGCTATCAGCCAGCCATTCCATGCACTGGGATCTCTGATGAGCCGTGACCGTCGTGAACGTGATGTGATCTGTAACATCCGCATGGTATTGTCGATCACAGCAAGTATGATCATTACTGCGTTCACACTGCCGCTGATCAATATCGTAGCGAATATTACCGGCAATCAGCAGATGGCCTGGATCCTAGTAACTGCCGGCTATGCGATCATTTCTGTCGGTGTACTTGTGAATACTTATATGGTCTGTACAGAGCGTGTTTCTGCAGCAAAACAGGAAAAGGAAGATATTCCTTTTGTGGAAGCATTTAAAGCAACCGTTACCAACCGGTATTTCCTTATCGCTCTGGGGCTGATGATCTTTTATACCGCATATCAGATCATTATCGGAACGGACCTTACCTATTACTGCCAGTATGTACTCGGAAATGTAGACCTCGTCATGCCTCTTTCCGCAGCTGAGAAACTGGCAACTGTGGCAGGAATTGCCCTTCTGCCGAAGGTGCTTCCCCGCTATGGAAAAAGAAATCTCATCTGTGTCGGCTGCATCCTGGGCGTTGCAGGACAGCTTCTGTTCCTGATGAATATTACCAGTGTTTCGCTTGGTGTTGTAACCTGTATCATGAGAGGTATCGGAATCGCCCCATTCTATGGTGTGCAGTATTCTCTTCCAAGCGATGCGATTGAGTATGGCCAGTGGAAAACAGGTAAGCGTGTGGAGGGTCTGATGTTCTCATCTATGAGCATGGGTCAGAAAGCCGGTTCCGGACTGACTTCTGCTATTATGGGAGGAATTCTTTCGGCGGCATACTTTGACGGAACAAAGGCGACAGCGGCAGAGCAGTCTGCAGAGGCAATCCGCGTGATCAAGGGATTTTATCTGTATGTTCCGATAGCAATCTGGGTAGTGATGTTTGTGATCGCAGTATGCTATCAGCTGGACAAAGTTTATGACAAAATGATGCGTGAACTGATCCAGCGAGAATCGGGAGAGGAAAGCGTCTCTGTGCCGGGCGAGATTCAGTCCATGCCGTTACCGGAAGCTTCCGGTAACCGGATCAACGTGGCAATTGGAAGACTGTATGGCAGCAGTGGAAGAAAGATTGCCGAGGATGTTGCAAAAGCACTGGACTGCAAGGTTTATGATCGCCAGATCATCTGTCTTATGGCAGAAAAGTTCGGTATGGAAAAAGCAGATCTGGAAAGTGTAAGGCAGTATCTGGATTCCTACAATTATGAGGATTCTGAGCTTACATTTTCCCCGTATGGACATTCATCGGCAGGTGCGGCAGCAGATTATACAGGTGTTCAGATGTTTGAGGCGCAGAGCCGGATCATCCGTGAGCTTTCTGAGAGAAGACCAGGTGTATTCCTGGGAAGATGTGCCAACTATGTGCTTCGTGGAGAGCCGCATACATACAGCTTTTTCGTTTATGCAGATGATGCTTACCGGGAAAAAGAGGGCCAGGAATATTATAAAGGCCAGTCTCTTGGAGAACTGAAGAAACGTGATCAGATCCGAAATGAATATTATGAGAAGTTTACCGGAATCCGCAGAGACGATCCCCATTATTACGATATGGTGATCAATGTATCCAAAACAGGTGTAGCCGGAGCGGCCAGCCTGATCCTGGATTATATCCGGAATAAAGAAGAGGAAAAAGGAGGGAATGCATCATGAAGATTGCATTTGACGTAGATGTTCTTGCGAAACAGATGGATATCAACCGTATGGTCCATCAGGTGGCGGACTGGGGATATAAATATATTGAACAGTCTCCGCATCCGAGAATCAATCCGTTCTATAAGCATCCGTTGTTTTCAAAAGAATGTGAACAGGAATACAGACAGGCTCTTAAAGAGACTGGCGTTGAGATTTCGTCCTTTATCGTGGTGTATCGCTGGTCTGGTCCGACGGAGGAACAGAGACAGTTTGCAGTTGCAAACTGGAAACGGATGATCCAGATCGCCGGAGATATGGGAGTGAAGGTTATCAATACAGAGCTTTCGGGTGATCCGAACCAGCAGGAGATCTGCAATGGAATGTGGTTTAGATCCATGGAGGAATTGCTTCCGCTGATCGAGCGTGAGGGTATCCGTGTGGAGATCCAGTCTCATCCTTATGATTTCTGTGAGCTGAATAATGAGACCTGTGATATGGTGAAATCCTTCCGTTCTCCAAATCTTGGTTATGTGTATTCTTCTCCTCACGGCTTCTTCTACGATGAGGGCAAAGGAGATGTGCGGTCCATGCTGAAATATGCGGGAGATGAACTGACCCATGTACTTTTTGCGGATACCTTTAACCAGACCATGGACTGCAGATACATTTTAAATCCGCCGTGGCTGAATGGCCGTGGAAAAGCGGATGTGACGGTGCATCAGCATCTTGCAATGGGTGAGGGTGATGTGGATTTTGATGGTATTTTTGAAACATTGAGAGAAATGGATTTTGCCAGCAAGCAGCTGAAACCGGATGCACCGAAAGCCGGCGGCGATAACATTGCCTGCGTTTCCATGTTTGGTTTTCCGGAAAAGATGGATAAGCAGGCACCGGAAGCAAGAGAGCGGATTGAGAGAGAACTGCTGGGGAAATGATCGGGTGATCGCGGCAGATCAGAAAGAAAACTGCAATAAATGAGCAGCTGATAGTACGCAGAACGGTGAATAAGACTGATAAAATAACGAATGCGTGCAGAAACACGGTTTCCAGGATGAAAGTTTCATTGTGGAAACCGTGTTTTTTGATGTCTTTCTTTACAAAAAAACTTTACATATATCAAACAACTGTCTTGTCACATGTAAAGGACTGTGGTATTATGTGTAAGATGTTTTGAAAAAAGTTACATGATAATAAAAAAAGCAGATCAGAAGCATCTGCATAATAAAGACTAGTACAGTGAAAATTAAGTTTCTGCTATATTGACGCAGGATGATTTCTTCATCTGCAAGGCGGAGGAATGAGGCGTAGCGGTGGCTACAACGATTGACGACAACGCAGCAGATGAAAAATCAGACAAGTCAATATGGCGGTTACTTAATATTCGCTGTACTAGAAAGCAAAAGCAGGAATTCAAAAAAGAAATCCTGCAGGAAAGGTGAAAGATAATGACAGTTGCAGAAGAAATCCAGAAATTAAAAAAAGAAAAAGATGCCATCATCCTTGCACACTACTACGTGCGTCCTGAAGTGCAGGATGTAGCTGACTATATAGGAGATTCCTTTTATCTCAGCAAGATCGCAGCCAGCGCGAAAGAGAAGACGATCGTGTTCTGTGGAGTAGGATTTATGGGAGAGAGCGCCAAGATCTTAAGTCCGGATAAAACTGTTCTGATGCCTGCCATGGATGCAGACTGTCCGATGGCTCATATGGCAACAGAAGAAGGCATCCGCAAGGTGCGAGAGGAATATGACGATGTGGCAGTTGTCTGTTACATTAATTCCACAGCAGCATTGAAGGAGCTTTCTGATGTATGTGTTACTTCCGCAAATGCAGTAAAGATCGTAAAAGCGCTTCCGAACAAAAACATCTTTTTTATCCCGGACAGAAATCTTGCACATTTTATTGCAAAACAGGTTCCTGAGAAGAACTTTATTTACAACGAAGGTTTCTGTATTGTCCATGAATTTATGGATCCGGAAGAAGTAAAAGCAGCAAAAGAAGCGCACCCGGATGCACTGGTTCTGGCACATCCGGAATGTCCTCAGACAGTTCTGAAACAGGCTGATTACATCGGAAGCACATCCGGAATCATTAAATATGCACAGGAAAGTGACAATAAAGAGTTTATCATCTGCACAGAATGTGGCGTTCAGTACAAGCTGGAAACTACATGCCCGGATAAAAAATTCTACTTCACAGAAACCGTACCGGTCTGCAAAAACATGAAAAAAGTATTTCTGGAAAAAGTTCTCCACGTTCTGAAAACCGGGGAGAATGAGGTTCATGTAACAGATGAGACACGTGAAAACGCGAAGAGACCGCTGGAGCGGATGCTGGAACTGGCAAAATAAATAAAACACATTTGTATAAAAGATTTGTCTGAGTTGGCTGAAAAGAGAAATCAAGACAGAGAGGCGAAAAGCAATGAGAATTAAAACAGACGTAGTGATCGTGGGAACAGGTGTTGCAGGTATGTTCAGTGCCTTGAAGCTTCCGCGGGACAAAAAGATCGTGATCATCACAAAAGAGGATATGAGGAGTAGTGATTCTTTCCTGGCGCAGGGCGGGATCTGTGTGCTTCGTGATGAAAACGATTACGACAGCTATTTTGAAGACACCATGAAGGCAGGACATTACGAAAACAGAAAAGAGTCGGTAGACATTATGATCCGAGGCTCCAGAGACATCATTAATGACCTTGTCGGATATGGTGTGGATTTCAAGATGGATGGAGATGATTTTGCTTATACAAGAGAAGGTGCACATTCCAGACCGAGGATCCTTTATCATGAGGATATCACAGGAAAAGAAATTTCCGAAAAACTGCTCCAGCAGGTTCTGAAGCTTGAAAATGTAACAATTCTGGAATATACTACCATGCAGGATATTCTTGTGGAAAATGGCAAATGTACAGGTCTGAAGGCAGTTTCCGCAGAAGCGAACAGGGCACGTCTTGAAGCTATGGAAGCCGGAAAAGCAGTGAAAAGCCAGGAAGAGATCCAGCCTGGCGGAGAGATCCCGGTAGAGATTTATGCACAGGATACGATCCTGGCCAGCGGCGGGATCGGAGGAAGATATGCGCATTCCACCAACTATCCGCATCTTACAGGGGATGCTCTTGATATTGCAAAAAAACACAATGTGCGTCTGGAACATCTGGATTATGTGCAGATCCATCCGACAACGCTGTATTCCAAGAAACCGGGCCGCAGATTCCTGATCTCAGAATCGGTCCGCGGAGAAGGCGCAGTACTTTATAACAGCAAGAAAGAGCGTTTTGTCAATGAACTTCTTCCAAGAGATGTAGTAACAAATGCGATCCGGGAAGAAATGAAAAAAGAAGGAACAGATCATGTATGGCTTTCCATGGAAAATATTGATAAAGATACGATCCTGAATCATTTTCCGAATATTTATCAGAGATGCCTGGAAGAAGGCTATGATGTGACAAAAGAATGCATCCCTGTTGTTCCTGCTCAGCATTATTTCATGGGCGGTATCTGGGTGGATTCTGACAGCAAGACCAGCATGGACCAGCTTTATGCAGTGGGAGAAACCAGCTGCAACGGTGTACATGGCGCGAACAGACTGGCAAGTAATTCCCTGCTGGAGAGCCTTGTATTTGCAAAACGTGCAGCCAAAGCAATCTCAGCAGAAAAGAAAAGTGCTGCAGGTGCGGCGTGAATGCAGCCGGAATATAAATATCCGTATTATGAAAGACAGGAGCAGCCTTGCTTTGGAGAACAGGGCTGCTGTGATAATTAAGAAAGAGCAGGTATTGTAAAATGAATAAGATCACAATGACACTTCAGGTAGATCACCTGATCCTGGAGGCTTTAAAGGAAGATATTTCAAGCGAAGACGTTACCACAAACTCTGTTATGAAAGAAACAGTTCCGGGAGAGGTAGATCTGATTTGTAAAGAGGATGGAATCATTGCGGGATTGGAAATCTTCAGCCGTGTATTTACGCTTCTGGATGCTGACACAAAAGTGGAGCTGTTCTGCAAGGACGGCGATGAAGTAAAAAAAGGTCAGAAAATGGGAAAAGTTACAGGAGATATCCGGGTGCTTCTTTCCGGCGAGCGTGTGGCACTGAATTATCTTCAGAGAATGAGCGGGATCGCAACCTATACACATTCGGTTGCGTCACTTCTTGAAGGAACAGGGATCACATTGCTGGATACCAGAAAAACAACGCCGAATATGCGTATTTTTGAGAAATATGCTGTTCGTGTAGGCGGCGGACAGAACCACAGATATAATCTTTCAGATGGAGTTCTTTTGAAAGACAATCACATCGGAGCAGCAGGAAGCGTTGCGAATGCTGTAAAAATGGCGCAGGAGTACGCTCCTTTTGTCCGCAAGATCGAAGTTGAGGTAGAAACTCTTGATCAGGTAAAAGAAGCTGTTGAGGCCGGCGCAGATATCATCATGCTTGATAACATGACTCCGGAGATGATGAAAGAGGCGGTGCAGCTGATCGATGGAAGAGCAAAAACTGAATGTTCCGGAAATGTTACAAAAGAAAACATTGCAAAGATCAGGGATGTTGGTGTAGACTATGTATCAAGTGGTGCATTAACGCATTCTGCACCGATCCTTGATATTTCGCTTAAGAATCTTCATCCGCTTTCCTGAAAAATGCAGGATTTTACAGAATACCGAGTGCTGTGACAGGAAATACCCCGAATATCAGAAAAGAAGCGTGAATTGCCGGAAGCAGAGGCATAGCAGGTGATGTCGGGCCGGGTTGGAGAGATCGCGAGAATGAAGGAGAGCGGTATCGGAATAAAAAGTACAGGCACAGCCAGGAAAGGGGAACTTAAATGACTGGTTCAGAACGCAGGACAGCGATCATGGATCAAATTAAAAACAGTGAACGGCCGGTCTCAGGAAGTGCTCTGGCCAGAACATTTCAGGTCAGCAGACAGGTGATCGTGCAGGATATTGCGCTGATACGCGCGGAGGGGAATGACGTGATCTCCACCAATAGAGGATATATTTTTACTGCTCCCCATACTGTGAGCCGGATATTCAAGGTGCATCATACAGATGCGGATCTGGAAAACGAGCTCTGCGGGATTGTGGATCTTGGCGGAAAAGTGATCAACGTAATGGTGAATCACAGAGTTTACGGACATATCGAGGCAGAACTGAATATCAGCTCCAGGCGCCAGGTTGAGAATTTTATGGAGGATATCCGAAGCGGCAAGTCCAGTCCTCTGAAGAACATCACATCGGATTATCATTATCATAAAGTAGAAGCAGAATCCGAGGAAATCCTGGATATGATCCAGGATATGCTGAAACGGCGAGGATTTCTGATCGAAGCAGAATAGCAGAAGTCAGATATAAAAAGAAAAGATATACAGAATGAGAAAATTCTGTTAATATGAAATATAGTGATCACGAAGATAAGAGAAGGAATCCTGCATGGCAGGGTTCCTTCTTGCACCCTGCGGAAATGTGCACCTTGTGGAAATGTGCAGACAGGGAAAACAGGATGCAGATATGAGGGTGAGAAAAAATACGGCTTGATATGCATGGAGGGGGAAATGGATTATCAGAGTATGTTTACATTTATGCTGGAGATGGCAGGAACTATTGCGTTTGCTGCTTCCGGAGCTATGGTGGGGGCGCAGAGAGGAATGGATATTTTCGGGGTCTGCGTTCTTGGAGTGGTGACTGCAGTGGGCGGAGGAGCTACCAGGGATATTATCCTGGGAATCGTGCCGCCGGGAATGTTTCAGGATCCGCTGTATACCATTGTGGCAACCGTGACGTCCTGTATTGTATTTGCAGTAATGTACTGGAAGCAGGAGCTTTTGGAAGGCGGGAACCGGCTGGTCTATGATAAGGTGATGCTGGTGATGGATACGGTTGGCCTTGGTGTGTTTACTGTCATGGGGGTTGATAAGGGGATTTCCCAGGGGTATATGGAAAGAACATTTTTTCTTGTATTTCTTGGGACTGTCACAGGAGTTGGAGGTGGCCTGATCCGTGATATGATGGCAGGAGTACCGCCATATATTTTTGTGCGCCATATTTATGCCTGTGCGTCTATTGTAGGGGCCATTGCCTGTGTTTGGATATACAGGCTGTGGGGCGGAGTGCCGGCCATGGTGATCGGAACGGTAGTAGTGATCCTGATCCGGTACCTGGCGGCACATTACCGGTGGAATCTGCCGAGACTGAGAAGAGAATAAAAAAAGATATGAAAAGCTCCGGAACATTTAAGGAATAATGTTCCGGAGCTTTTTGGCTTTTATTTGGTTTATATTGTGTAGAAGATTTTATCTGTTCCTCTCATAAGAGAATCATGCGTCTGTATCCTGCAGAGCCAGGAAGCCTTCCTCGCCGGTACGGATCTTGACAACGTTTTCGATATCGTAAACGAAGACCTTACCATCACCGATCTGACCGGTATGAAGAACTTCTTTTGCAGTATCAATAACCTTCTGAACCGGTACAAGACTTACAACGATCTCGATCTTAACCTTCGGACGGAGGTTCATGTCAACCTCAACACCACGATAGTAGGTTGGAGCACCCTTCTGAACACCACAGCCCATAACGTTTGTGATAGTGATACCGGTTACGCCGATCTCGTTCATAGCCTGCATAAACTCATCCAGCTTGTTCTGACGTGTAATGATAACAACCTTTGTCAGTTTGTGTACGCCGTCTGCAGGAATTTCAGGAACAGATTCAGCAGGAGCAGAAGGAGCATGTTTTACAACAGGGGCTTTTACGGAAGTTCCCATTGGAGTCGGAGCCTTTGTCATGGTATCCTGTACAAAGAATCCATCGTATGCACTTGCGAGGCCATGCTCTTTCATATCCAGACCTGCGATCTCTTCCTCAGCGGAAACACGAAGTCCGATGGTGTGTTTGATCACTTGGAAGATAATTGTCATAGTAACAGTAACCCATGCGATGGTGATAGCCATACCAATAAACTGAACACCGAAGCCATGGAAACCACCGCCTGTGAGAAGACCTTTCCACTCGGTACCTGCACCGTCGGAGAAAAGACCGACAGCAAGAGTTCCGAAAGCACCGTTAAGACCGTGAACGCCAACAGCACCAACCGGGTCATCAATTTTGAGAACTTTATCAACAAATTCAATACCAAATACTACAATGAATCCGGAGAGGATTCCGATGATAGCTGCAGATGTAGGAGATACGGTATCGCAGCCTGCTGTGATGGCTACCAGTCCTGCAAGAGAACCGTTCAGGGACATGGAAACATCCGGTTTTTTGTAGCGGATCCATGTGATCAGCATAACTGTTACAGTAGCAACAGCAGCTGCAAGGTTTGTTGTTACGAAGATCTTTCCGGCGCTTACAATGGCATCGCCTTCCATGCTGACAGTAGATGCACCGTTGAAACCGAACCAGCAGAACCAGAGAATGAATACACCAAGTGCACCAACTGTAAGGTTATGTCCCGGGATCGCTCTGGATTTACCGGATTTAGAATATTTTCCGATACGAGGTCCGAGGATGATGGCACCGATCAGTGCAGCAACACCACCAACCATGTGAACGGCACAGGAACCTGCGAAATCATGAAATCCCATCTGGCTGATAAAGCCGCCGCCCCAGATCCAGTGACCGGATACAGGATATACAACGAGACTGATCAGTAAACTGTAGATACAGTAGGAGATGAATTTAGTACGCTCTGCCATGGCACCGGACACGATGGTAGCAGAAGTAGCACAGAATACAGTCTGGAAGATGAGAAATGCCCAGAAAGGAACTCCATCCGGAAGCATTGCGTTTCCGTAGTTTGCCTCTGAGGCGATTCCGCCGATCTTGCCGAAGAAACCGTTTCCTGCACCGAACATGATGCCAAATCCAACCAGCCAGAAGACCGGTGTACCGATACAGAAGTCCATCAGGTTTTTCATGATGATATTTCCTGCGTTTTTTGCTCTTGTGAATCCTGTTTCGACCATTGCAAATCCAGCCTGCATGAAGAAGACCAGTGCTGCACCGACGAGGACCCAAGTTGTGTTTACTGAAGAATACATAGTAACACTCCCTTTCCCAATTTTTTTCTTTCCTATTATGTATAGAAAGAATTTTTGTAATACCGGACAGAAAAAACAGACAGAATTTATCCAGTATCAGTATAACGAAAAAGCGCAGGAGAGAGGAAATTCTCTTCCGCGCCTTTACGAAATCAAAATCAGTATATGTAAAACAGGGGATATCTGTATCGTGTGATTAATGGATGAGGAAATCGATAATGAATTATGAAGTAGAGTTCATAAAGGATATCCCCTGTATTTACCGTATGAAATTGTTATCTGATATCCGTGATCAGATGGAGAATAACAGCTCGTCGTAGGTCGGATAAGGAAGTAACTCATCCGGGATCAGAGCCTCTGCCTCATCTGCAGATTTTCTTAAAGTTTCCATGTCTTCCAGAACAGTTTCCTGATAAGCCTTGGAGCATGCAAGTACATCGTCAGAAGAAGCAAGAGCTTTTGCTGTATCTGCTTTCAGAGTTTCCAGATCTTTTGCCATGGTGTCTGCAAGTGTACTCAGTTTGGAGATCAGAGCAGCTTCACTTGCTACAGAAATATCAGCTACTACGGATTTCTTTGCAGCTGCAGTATCTGCAAGCTTTTCAACATATGTATATACAGAAGGAATTACCTGCTTCTGGATCATCTCAGCCAGAGTGTTGGACTCGATGTTGATGGTCTTGTAATAGTTCTCAAGCCAGATCTCGTAACGGGAGAAAAGCTCTTCCTTTGTAAAAATGCCATGCTTTGTAAACAGCGCAATGTTCTTCTCAGCAATGAAATGCGGAAGTGCATCCGGAGTTGTTTTCAGATTGTAGAGACCACGTTTCTCAGCTTCTTCAACCCATTCGTCTGTATATCCGTTTCCGTTAAAGATGATGCGTTTATGCTCTTCAATGGTCTTCTTAAGAAGTGCATGTACTGCGCTTTCCATTTCTTCTTCCGGAACATCCTTAAGAGCTGCGCTGAATTCTGCAAGAACCTCTGCAACAGCGGTATTCAGTACGATGTTCGGGTTTGCGACAGATGCTGCAGAACCAAGCATACGGAACTCAAATTTGTTTCCGGTAAATGCAAATGGTGAAGTACGGTTTCTGTCTGTGGTATCCTTTATGAAGTGCGGAAGTACCTTTGCTCCGATATCCATCTGTACTGCATGCTTGTTGTCGGAGAAGGTATCATTTTCAATGGATTTCAGTACGTCTGTCAGCTCGTCTCCAAGGAAGATGGATACGATCGCAGGCGGTGCCTCGTTTGCTCCAAGACGATGATCGTTTCCGGCGCTTGCAACGGATACGCGGAGAAGATCAGCATAATCGTCAACGGCTTTGATGACAGCTACCAGGAATACCAGGAACTGTGTATTTTCTGCCGGTGTTTTTCCTGGATCAAGAAGGTTTACACCTGTGTCTGTGCTCATGGACCAGTTGTTGTGCTTACCGCTTCCGTTGATTCCCTCAAATGGTTTCTCGTGAAGGAGGCAGACCATGTTGTGCTTGTCGGCAACCTTCTTCATGATCTCCATGGTCAGCTGGTTGTGGTCAACAGCAACATTTGTGGTATCAAATACAGGAGCCAGCTCGTGCTGTGCAGGAGCAACCTCGTTATGTTTTGTTTTGGCTGGAATGCCAAGCTTCCAAAGTTCTTCGTCAAGATCATGCATGTAAGCAGCAACGCGAGGCTTCAGGGCTCCGAAGTAATGATCTTCCATTTCCTGTCCTTTTGGTGCAGAAGCGCCCAGAAGAGTACGGCCGCAGAAGATCAGGTCTTTTCTCTTTTTGTAAAGATCCTTGTCAACCAGGAAATATTCCTGCTCAGGTCCTACGGTTGTGTCGATGTGACGGACCTCTTTGTTTCCGAGGATGTGAAGAATACGAACCGCTTCTTTGTTCAGAACATCCATGGAACGAAGAAGAGGAGTTTTCTTATCCAGTGCCTCTCCGCTGTAGGAGCAGAATGCAGTAGGAATGTAAAGAGTTTTATCTTTAATGAATGCAGGTGAAGTAGGATCCCATGCTGTATATCCTCTTGCTTCAAAAGTAGCACGAAGTCCGCCTGACGGGAAGCTGGATGCATCCGGCTCACCTTTTACCAGCTCTTTACCGGAGAAATCCATGATCACCTGTCCGTCACCTGTAGGGGAGATGAAGCTGTCATGCTTCTCAGCAGTTACGTTTGTCATCGGCTGGAACCAGTGTGTGTAATGTGTCGCACCGTTTTCAGTAGCCCATTCTTTCATTGCAACTGCTACGGAATTTGCAACGTCCAGTTCCAGATGAGTTCCGTTTTCAATTGTTTTCTTTAATGCTTTGTACATGTCCTTTGGCAGTTTGCTTCGCATCACTTTGTCATTGAATACAAGGCTGCCATACATTTCAGGGATACTCTGTGCCATATAGGTACACTCCTTTCGATTTCACTCATTCATTATAATTTTTAATTATTTTATAAGGACCGCTGCCGGAAGAACCGGGTATAAACGGACCGGAAAACAAAAAAAGCGCTTCAGATACCTGCCGTATCCAAAGCGCCTTTGCTTTATGTGTTGCAGTATACACCAAAATAAAATATTGTCAAGAGCTTTTTTGAAAAAATCTAAAAAATTGACCAGGGCGATCGGACTGTCGGAAAATAGGCAGGGTTGACAAATCTTGTCCTTTTATTATAATCTGATATCGTAGTTATACAGTCGAAAAGTCAGCGATCGCTATAAGTGATCGAGGCAAAAGAAGCTTTTTGACCAGTGACAAAGATGTACAATACGGAAAGAACAGATGGAGGGAAATATGTCAGGAGTAAAGGAAGAATGTGGCGTATTCGGGATTTATGATCTGGATGGAGGGAATATTGCACCATCTATTTATTATGGTCTTACCTCGCTGCAGCACAGGGGACAGGAGTCCTGCGGAATGGCCGTTTCAAGGACGGACGGAGAAAGAGGAAACGTACAGTTCCATAAAGATCTCGGACTGGTAAGCGAAGTTTTACGAAAAGATGTTGTACATAATATGAATGGTGATATCGGAATCGGACATGTTCGTTATTCCACCACCGGAGAATCTGTCGCAGAGAATGCACAGCCGCTGGTACTTTCTTATATCAAGGGAAGTCTGGCACTTGCGCACAACGGAAATCTGGTTAATACAGAAGCACTGAAATGGGAGCTGATCCAGACAGGCGCAATTTTCCATACAACTACCGACTCAGAGGTTATCGCGTTCCATATCGCAAGAGAACGTGTGCATTCTGCCACTGTAGAGGAAGCAGTACATAAAACCGTAGAGAAGATCCGCGGAGGATATGCTCTTGTGATCATGAGCCCCCGGAAGCTGATCGGTGCCCGTGATCCTTACGGACTGAAACCCCTCTGTCTTGGAAAAAGAGATAATGCCTATGTCCTTGCATCTGAAAGCTGCGCGCTGACATCTGTAGGAGCGGAATTTATCCGTGATATTGAACCGGGTGAGATCGTCACGATCACCAAGAACGGACTGAAATCCAGTAAACTGACTGAGAAGAAAAAGCATGCTCATTGTGTTTTTGAATATATTTATTTTGCAAGACTGGACAGCACCATGGATGGCGTGAAAATCTATGATGCAAGGATCCGTGGAGGAAAATCTCTTGCAAAATCCTATCCGGTGGAAGCGGACCTGGTAACCGGTGTACCGGAATCCGGACTTCCGGCAGCAAAAGGCTATTCTGAGGAATCCGGAATCCCGTTTGGCTTTGCGTTCTATAAAAACAGTTACATTGGAAGAACTTTTATCAAGCCTACACAGCAGGAGAGAGAGTCCAGTGTCCATCTGAAGCTGAGCGTTCTGGAATCTGTGGTGAAGGGGAAGAGAATCGTTCTGGTGGATGATTCCATTGTCCGAGGAACTACCATTGCCAATCTGATCCACATGCTGAAAGAAGCAGGAGCAAAAGAAGTCCATGTACGTATCAGCTCCCCGCCATTTTTACATCCCTGTTATTTTGGTACCGATGTGCCGTCCAATGACCAGCTCATCGCAGCACAGCACAGCACGGAAGAAATCCGTAAGATGATCGGTGCAGACTCCCTGGGTTATATGCAGATCGATTATCTGGAAGGCATGGCAGGTGGACTTCCGCTGTGTAAAGCATGTTTTGATGGCAATTATCCGATGGAAATACCGGCAGAAATCAAACAGGATTAATGAACTATGTGGAATTAATCTCACAGTAAAAAATAATGGATTGAAAAACGAAAATGTAAAAACTGCACAATAAATATATAAAAAACCCGGATTTTGCCATATAAAATCCGGGTTTTTATAGAAAGACTCTTAAAAACGATAAAAAACATCAACTTGACAAATCTGACAACATGAGACATAATGTGGAACAGCCAGATGAAAAAGGTCGCTGGTCTGGAATATACAGGAAAACAGCAAGGCCGAAAAAAGGCCGGTTTTTTGCCGAGATAAAAGAGAGGATGATATTTATGTCTAAAAAAATTAGATTGAATGCGACAGAGGATGTTAAAGAATTTGTTAAGGCTGCAAGTAAATGTGATTTTGATGTAGATATTTCATATAACAGAATTTTAATTGATGCAAAATCTATTCTTGGAATCCTCAGCATGGATCTGACCAGAGTTCTTACAGTAACCTGTCATGGCGAGGATCATGAGTTTGATCGTTTCCTTCAGAAATATGCAGTTGCCTGACAGACAGTGCAGAGACAGACAAGATATGAAAGACATAAAAAGAAAAGGCAGACGTGGATGCAGAGACAGGAGATCAGTTTGAAATCCTCAGCAGGCGTCTGTTTTTTCTTTGCATCCATTTCATAGGAAGAAATTCCGCAGACTATATGAAAAATCAGTTATTGACAAATAAAAAAAAATAGTTTATAGTAAACCATATTTTATATGAAAGATAACTGACAAAGGCGTCAGGAACGGATACCACAGGGGAATTCTCACCCCTTGGAATCTGTTCCGGACGCCTTTTTGTTGTGGGACACAAAATGGAGGAGGAAATCGAAGATGGCAGTAAAGTATGTTTTTGTAACAGGTGGAGTTGTTTCAGGTCTGGGAAAAGGAATTACCGCAGCGTCTCTTGGGCGCCTTCTGAAAGCCAGAGGGTATCAGGTGACCATGCAGAAATTTGATCCCTACATTAATATTGACCCGGGAACTATGAATCCCATTCAGCATGGAGAGGTTTTTGTAACGGATGACGGTACAGAAACTGACCTTGACCTTGGACATTATGAGCGTTTCATTGATGAAAGCCTTGACAAAAATTCCAATGTGACAACCGGTAAGATTTACTGGTCTGTTCTTCAGAAAGAGCGTCATGGTGATTTCGGCGGAGGTACCGTTCAGGTGATCCCGCATATTACCAATGAGATCAAGAGCCGTTTTTACAGAGCAAAATCCGCAGACGAAGACAGAATTGCGATCATCGAGGTTGGTGGTACAGTCGGTGATATTGAGAGCCAGCCGTTCCTGGAATCCATCCGTCAGTTCCAGCATGATGTGGGACATGACAATGCGATCCTTATCCATGTAACTCTGATCCCGTATCTCCGTGCTTCCGGAGAGATGAAGACCAAACCCACCCAGGCCAGTGTAAAAGAACTTCAGGGAATGGGAATCCAGCCGGATGTCCTGGTATGCAGAAGTGAGTATCCTCTTACCGAGGATATCCGTGGAAAGATTGCCCTGTTCTGTAATGTGCCTGTAAGCAATGTGCTTCAGAATCTGGATGTGGAATATTTATATGAAGCTCCTCTTGCAATGGAGAGAGAAAAGCTTGCAGACGTAGTACTGCAGAGCTTAAGACTGGAGAATCGCAAACCAGATCTTACAGACTGGGAAAATATGGTAGAAAATCTCCGCCACCCGGATAAAACTGTGAAAATCGCCATGGTTGGTAAATATACACAGCTTCATGATGCATACTTGAGTGTTGTGGAAGCACTGAAGCATGGCGGGATCTCTTGCCGTGCAAAGGTTGATATCACCTGGGTGGACTCCGAAGAACTCAATGAAAAAAATCTGGATCAGACTCTCCATTCTGTAGATGGAATCCTGGTTCCGGGAGGATTCGGAAACCGTGGTACGGAAGGGATGATCCTTGCGGCACAGTATGCAAGAGTTCATAAGATCCCATACCTTGGGATCTGCCTGGGAATGCAGATGGCTATTGTGGAATTTGCCCGCCATGTGCTTGGATATGAAGATGCCAACAGTATTGAGCTGGCACCGGAAACAACACATCCGGTCATTGCCCTGATGCCGGATCAGGAGGATGTGGAAGATCTTGGAGGAACTCTTCGTCTTGGGAGCTATCCGTGTGTGCTTGCAGAAGGCTCCAGATCCTATGAGCTTTTTGGAAAGAAAGAGATCCAGGAACGTCATAGACATCGTTATGAGGTAAACAACGCATTCCGTAAGGAACTGGACGAAAAGGGAATGTCCATTGTAGGAACATCCCCGGATGCTCACATTGTTGAGATGATCGAAATTGCCGGACATCCGTTCTTTGTGGGAACACAGGGACATCCGGAATTTAAATCCAGGCCAAACCATGCACATCCACTGTTCCGTGGATTTGTGCAGGCGGCAGTTGATAAAAAGACGGCAGAAGAAGCTGCAATGAAAGGATGAGAAAAATGAGAGAAGTAGCAAATCAGCAGCAGGGCCTCTACCGCCCTGAATTTGAACATGATAACTGCGGTATCGGAGCCGTTGTTAATATAAAAGGAAAGAAAACACATGATACAGTTGTCAATGCTCTTAAGATCGTAGAGAATCTTGAGCATCGTGCTGGTAAGGATGCAGAAGGAAAAACCGGTGATGGTGTCGGTATCCTTCTTCAGATCTCCCACAAATTTTTTAAGAAGGTCTGTAAAAAAGAAGGCTTTGATATCGGCGGAGAGAGAGAATACGGTGTAGCCCAGCTCTTTTTCCCACAGCAGGAGATCAAACGTGCCCAGGCAAAGAAGATGTTCGAGATCATCGTGGAAAAAGAGGGCCTGGAACTTCTTGGATGGCGTACAGTACCGGTCTTCCCGGAGGTTCTTGGTCATAAAGCGAAAGAGTGCATGCCGTGCATTATGCAGGCATTTGTTAAAAAACCGGAGGATGTGGAAAAAGGTCTTGCCTTTGACCGTATGCTTTACATCGCACGTCGTGAATTTGAACAGAGTAATGATAATACTTACGTAGTTTCCATGAACAGCCGTACCATCGTATACAAAGGTATGTTCCTGGTAGGACAGCTCCGTACCTTCTTTGGCGATCTTCAGAGCCAGGATTACGAGTCTGCCATTGCAGTGGTACATTCCCGTTTCAGTACCAACACGAATCCAAGCTGGGAGAGAGCACATCCGAACCGTTTCATCGTACATAACGGTGAGATCAACACAATCCGCGGAAACGCCGATAAGATGCTTGCACGTGAGGAAAACATGGAGTCTCCGTATCTGAAGGATGAGCTTCACAAGGTCCTTCCTGTAGTTAACCGCAATGGTTCTGACTCTGCAATGCTTGACAATACCCTGGAATTCCTGGTTATGAGTGGAATGGATCTTCCACTTGCAGTGATGATCACGATTCCGGAGCCATGGGCAAACAACGATACGATTTCTCAGGAGAAGAGAGATTTTTATCAGTACTATGCGACTATGATGGAGCCATGGGACGGTCCTGCGTCCATTCTGTTCTCAGATGGTGATGTGATGGGAGCGGTTCTTGACAGAAACGGTCTTCGTCCATCCAGATACTATATCACATCGGATGGCTATATGATCCTTTCCTCCGAGGTTGGTGTTCTTCCTGTAGATGAGGAGAAGATCGTATTAAAAGAACGTCTTCATCCGGGAAAAATGCTTCTGGTTGATACCGTTCAGGGTCGTGTCATTGATGACAATGAGCTCAAAGAAAAATATGCGAAAAAACAGCCTTATGGTGAGTGGCTGGACAGCAATCTGGTACAGCTTCGTGATATCAAGATCCCGAATCAGAGAGTTGTCGAATACACTCCGGAGGAGAGAGCACGCCTTCAGAAAGCCTTCGGATATACTTATGAGCAGTACCGTACTTCGATCCGAAACATGGCATTAAACGGCGCAGAAAGCATCGGAGCCATGGGACATGATACTCCCCTTGCAGTATTTTCCAAGGAACATTATCCGCTGTTCGATTACTTCAAGCAGCTTTTTGCACAGGTAACAAACCCGCCGATCGATGCGATCCGTGAGGAGATCGTTACTTCTACAAGTGTATATGTAGGAAAAGACGGAAATCTTCTGATTCAGAAGCCGGAGAACTGTCAGGTGCTGAAGATCAACAATCCGATCCTGACCAACACCGATATGCTGAAGATCAAGAATATGAAAAAGGACGGCTTCAAGGTTGTAACACTTTCTACATTATATTATAAGAGCACAAAGCTTGAACGTGCCATTGACCGTCTGTTCGTAGAGGTAGACAAAGCCTTCCGTGAGGGAGCAAACATCCTGGTCCTTTCTGACCGCGGTGTGGATGAGAACCATATGCCGATCCCGTCCCTGCTGGCGGTTTCCGCAGTACATCAGCATCTTGTAAAAACAAAGAAGAGCACTTCCCTTGCCCTGATTCTGGAGTCCGGTGAGCCGAGAGAGGTACATCATTTCGCAACACTCCTCGGATATGGTGCAAGTGCAGTCAATCCGTATCTGGCACTGGATACGATCCATGAGCTGATCGATACACATATGCTGGATAAGGACTATTACGCAGCCGTTGATGATTACAATCATGCAGTGATCAGCGGTATCGTAAAGATCGCTTCCAAGATGGGTATTTCCACTATCCAGTCCTATCAGGGATCGCAGATCTTTGAGGCAATCGGAATTTCCCAGGATGTGATCGATCGTTACTTTACAGGAACCGTAAGTCGTGTAGGCGGAATCACACTGGAAGATATCGAGGATAATGTAGAAAAACTTCATTCTGAGGCATTTGATCCCCTTGGACTTGCCACAGATCTTACTCTGGACAGCGTAGGTGCCCATAAGATGAGAAGCCAGGGTGAGGAGCACAAATATAACCCGCGTACCATTCATCTTCTCCAGCAGTCCACAAAACAGGGCAGCTATGAGATGTTCAAGGAATATACAAAGCTGGTAGATGACGAGGGTCATGGAAACTTAAGAGGTCTTCTGGACTTTAAGTTTGTCAAGGAGCCTATTCCGATCGACCAGGTTGAGAGTGTTGAGGATATTGTAAAACGATTTAAGACAGGTGCCATGTCCTATGGTTCTATTTCCCAGGAAGCACATGAGACACTGGCTATTGCCATGAACCATCTCCATGGAAAATCCAATACCGGTGAGGGTGGTGAAAGTGATGAGCGTCTGGATTCAGCAGGAACAGACAATGACCGCTGCTCTGCGATCAAACAGGTAGCCAGCGGACGTTTCGGCGTTACCAGCCGTTACCTGGTTTCCGCAAGAGAGATCCAGATCAAGATGGCACAGGGTGCAAAGCCGGGTGAGGGTGGACATCTTCCTGCAAAGAAGGTATATCCGTGGATCGCAAAAACCCGTCATTCCACACCGGGAGTCAGCCTGATCTCTCCGCCGCCACATCATGATATCTATTCTATCGAGGATCTGGCAGAATTGATCTATGACCTGAAAAACGCCAATAAATATGCGGATATTTCCGTAAAGCTGGTTTCTGAGGCGGGTGTTGGTACGGTTGCAGCCGGTGTTGCAAAGGCCGGTGCACAGACTGTTCTGATCTCCGGATATGACGGAGGTACAGGAGCAGCGCCAAGAAGTTCTATCCATAATGCAGGACTTCCATGGGAGCTTGGACTTGCAGAAACACACCAGACGCTGATCATGAACGGACTTCGTAACCGTGTACGTATCGAGACAGACGGTAAGCTGATGAGCGGCCGTGACGTTGCCATTGCAGCACTTCTCGGTGCAGAGGAATTCGGTTTTGCAACAGCGCCACTTGTAACGATGGGCTGCGTGATGATGAGAGTCTGCAATCTGGATACCTGCCCGGTAGGTGTGGCTACACAGAACCCGGAGCTGCGTAAGAGATTCCGCGGAAAACCGGAGTATGTGGAGAACTTCATGCGCTTTATTGCACAGGAGCTGAGAGAGTACATGGCACGCCTTGGTGTTGCCACCATCGATGAGATGGTAGGTCGTACAGACCTTCTTACAGTTTCTGACAGTGTGCAGGAGCCGCATAAGGGTAAGGTTGACTTAAGTGCCATCCTGAATAACCCATATGCAGGAAAGGGCAAAGTAACCTTTGATCCGAAGGCTGTATACAATTTCAATCTTGAGAAAACTCTGGATGAAAAAGTTCTGGTCAAGAAATGTGCACCGGCGATCCAGAAGGGTGAGAAAGTTTCTGTTGATGTAAATGTTACCAATACAGACCGTGCATTTGGTACCATCCTCGGATCTGAGATCACAAGAAATCATAAGGATGGACTTCCGGAGGATACGGTAACTGTAAACTGTACAGGTGCAGGCGGACAGAGCTTCGGTGCCTTTATTCCGAAAGGACTGACATTGAAACTGACCGGTGACAGCAACGACTACTTCGGAAAAGGCCTTTCCGGTGGAAAGCTGATCGTTAAGGTTCCGGAGAAGGCCGGATACAAGGCTGAAGAGAACATCATCGTCGGAAACGTGGCACTCTATGGTGCGACCAGCGGAACTGCATTTATCAACGGTGTTGCCGGTGAGCGTTTTGCAGTACGTAACTCCGGTGCGGTTGCAGTTGTTGAGGGTGTTGGCGAGCATGGCTGCGAGTACATGACAGGCGGCCGTGTGGTAGTTCTTGGAAAAACAGGAAAGAACTTTGCAGCAGGTATGAGCGGCGGTATCGCTTATGTCCTTGATGTGGATAACGTTCTTTACAAGAACCTCAATAAAGCAATGATCTCCATTGAAAAAGTGGATAATAAATATGATAAAAAAGAGCTTCGTGATCTTATCGAGGCTCATGTGGAAGCAACAGGCTCTGAGATCGGTAAGAAGGTGCTGGCTGATTTTGATTCCTATCTGCCTCACTTCAAAAAACTCATTCCGGATGAGTACAAGAGAATGATCACATTAAGTGCAAAGCTGGAAGAAAAAGGTCTGACCAGCCAGCAGGCACAGATGGAAGCGTTCTATGAGAGCATCGGCGTGAAACATTAAGGAGGATGAGGAAATGGGAAAGCCAACTGGATTTTTAGATTATGAAAGAGAAACGGCAAAGGTTCTGCCGCCAAAGGAACGTATTCAGAATTTCAACGAATTTCGTATTCCATTAAATAAAGAAAAACAGAAACTTCAGGGAGCACGCTGCATGGCCTGCGGCGTCCCCTTCTGCCAGTCAGGTATGATGATCGGCGGAATGGCTTCTGGCTGCCCGCTGCACAACCTGGTTCCTGAGACAAATGATCTTGTGTACACAGGAAACTGGAAGCAGGCATTCCTTCGTTTAAACAAGACACACAGCTTTCCGGAGTTTACATCCAGAGTGTGTCCAGCACTTTGCGAAGCTGCATGTACCTGTAACCTGAACGGAGATCCGGTCAGCACAAAGGAGAATGAGAAAGCGATCATTGAGACAGCCTATGCAGAAGGATGGGTAAAACCGCAGATCCCGCCTGTCCGCACAGGAAAGACGATCGCAGTCATCGGAAGTGGTCCTTCCGGACTGGCAGCAGCACAGCAGCTGAACCGCCGTGGCCACAGCGTAACCGTATTTGAGAGAAACGACCGTATCGGAGGACTTCTCCGCTACGGCATTCCGAACATGAAGCTGGAGAAAAAGATCATTGACCGCAGACTGAAGCTGATGGAAGAGGAAGGCGTGAAATTTGTTACCAATATCAATGTTGGTGTTGATATCACTGCAGAACAGCTTCTGAAGGATTATGACCGTGTCATTCTCTGCTGTGGAGCTTCTCATCCGAGAGATATCAAGGTTCCGGGAAGAGATGCCAAGGGAATTTACTTTGCAGTGGATTTCCTGAAGCAGGTAACAAAAAGTCTTCTGGATACAGATTTTGCAAAATTCCCATATGAGCTTGCAAAGGGCAAAAATGTTCTGGTCATCGGCGGTGGTGATACCGGTAATGACTGTGTGGGAACATCCATCCGTCTGGGAGCGAAATCTGTAACACAGCTTGAGATGATGCCGCAGCCTCCTGCAGCAAGAGCTCCTTCCAATCCATGGCCGGAGTGGCCGAAGGTCCTGAAAACCGATTACGGCCAGGAAGAGGCTATTGCAGTATTCGGCCATGATCCTCGGATCTATCAGACAACCGTTACCGAGTTTATCAAGGACAAAAAAGGAAATGTCTGCAAGGCCAAGATCGTAAAAATGAAAAGCGTAAAGGATGAAAAGACCGGAAGATTCAATATGGTACCGGTTGAGGGCAGTGAGGAAGTGATCCCTGCAGATGTGGTTCTTATTGCGGCAGGCTTCCTTGGCAGCGAGAAATATGTGACAGATGCTTTCCGTGTAGCGCTTACACCAAGAACCAATGTGGAAACAAAACCGGAGCAGTATGCAACAAGCGTAGATCGTGTGTTCACAGCAGGTGATATGCATCGTGGACAGTCCCTTGTAGTATGGGCGATCCATGAAGGACGTGAGGCTGCGAAAGCAGTGGATGAATCACTGATGAGCTATTCCTATTTACAGTAAAATAACAGATACCAGGGGCAAAAGATCAAAAAAACTGTTCGTGTTTCCGCGATAAAGCTTTTGAACTTTTGCCCCTTTTAAAAAATGGTTGACAAAGAATTGGCCGATTGCTATAATTACGTCCATGAACAAGGGTGTTCTTCAGGAGCGGAAGCTCTCTGAAGTGCACCCTTTTTCTGATTTTGAGGGTAATTATTTTGTGTGATGAGGAAATAAAGGAGAGAATACCATGGGGAATTATACCAGAGAAGAGATTCTTGCAATGGCAGAGGAGGAAGACGTAGAGTTCATCCGCCTCCAGTTTACAGATATGTTTGGAACTCTGAAAAATATTGCGATCACAGCAAGAGAGCTTCCAAGAGCCCTGGATAACCAGTGCGTTGTATATGGCTCTCATATTGCGGGCATTGTGGGAGAAAAGGAGCCGGATCTGATTCTGTATCCGGATTATAATACTTTTTCAATTCTTCCATGGCGTCCTCAGCAGGGAAAGGTTGCAAGACTGATCTGTGATATGCGCCGTGCAGACGGATCAGAGCATGAGATGAGCTCCAGATATATTCTGAAAAAAACAGCGCAGGCAGCAGAGGAGGCAGGGTATACCTGTTATGTTGACCCGGAATGCGAGTTTTTCCTGTTTCATATTGATGATAACGGAATGCCTACAACGGTTTCTCACGAAAAGGCCGGATATCTGGATGTAAGTCCGGTGGACTTAGGCGAAAATGCAAGACGTGACATGGTACTGACTCTTGAGGATATGGGATTTGAGGTGGAATCCTCTCATCATGAGACAGCACCTGCACAGCATGAGATCGCCCTTCATTACGGGGAAGCACGTGAGATGGCAGACGAAGTTATAACCTTTAAGATGGCAGTAAGAACTGTAGCCAAACGTCATGGACTTCATGCGACATTTATGCCGAAGCCAAGACGGGAAGTAAACGGTTCAGCCATGCATATTCATTTTTCACTGTTTAAAAATGGAAAAAATATTTTCGTGGATCCGGAGGATCCGTCCAGATTAAGTGAAGAGGCATACTATTTTATCGGAGGTCTTCTGGCTCACAGCCGTGAGATGACTCTGATCACCAATCCGCTTGTAAATTCTTATAAGCGTCTTGTACCTGGATTTGATGCGCCTACAGAGCTGACCTGGACGAGAAATAACCAGAATTCACTGGTAAGGATTTCGAGAGTCAATGGTGCTGATACCAGGATCGAGCTTCGAAGCCCGGATGCTGCATCCAACCCATACCTTGTTTTTGCGGTATGCCTGGCAGCGGGCCTGGATGGAATCCAGAAGAAGATCTATCCTACAAAAGCTTCTAACCGTTCTCTTTCCGAGTCGGATCAGAAGGAACAGGGTATCGAGAATTTACCGGAGAACCTGCGGGAAGCGATCACACTGTTTGAGGACAGCAGCTGGATGAAGGAAATCCTTGGAGAAGCTTTCTGCAAACAGTATGCGCAGGCCAAGAGAAAAGAGTGGCTGCGTTATTCCCAGGAGATTTCCGACTGGGAGATCGAGGAGTATCTGTATCGGATCTGATGAACGAGGCATAATGGGACGAAAGAGAGTGGCGGCTTATGAACACGAGTATCGTGATTGCATTACCGAAAATAGAAGATGCAAAAAAGATCCGCACAGTCCTTAACCGATATGGATTCACGGTGGCGGCAGTATGCAATTCAGGTGCCAATGCTCTTGCCAGTATCTCGGAGCTTGATGGCGGCGTTCTGCTTTGCGGTTATCATCTTCAGGATATGTACTACCGTGATCTTCTGGACTATATGCCGGATTATTTTGAAATGCTGCTTATGGCCTCCCGGGGAGTGATCAGTGAGGCGCCAACATCCATTTTATGCGTGGGAATGCCTCTGAAAGTCGGAGATCTGGTAAATACGGTAAGCATGATGCTTTCCCAGATCGAAAGGCGCTGGAAAAAAGATAAGAAAAAGCCGAAGCAGCGTTCATGGAAAGAACAGAATTATATTTCAAATGCAAAGATGCTTCTAATGGAAAGAAATCACCTGAGCGAGGATGACGCATACCGCTATATCCAGAAATGCAGTATGGATTCCGGGACCAATATGGTGGAGACGGCCCAGATGGTTCTGATGCTTTTATATGATTCTGTGTAAAAAAACAACAGGGCGGACAGAAATGATCTGCTCTGAATGCCTGATATCACACCGGATCGGGAAAAATTCCGCAGGGGATTTCCTGATTCGGTGAAACTACTTTGAATTGGAGGATGAGGGAATGGAATTTATGGATGGAATCTGTAAGACTAGAGAATGTGCCTGGGATGTGCTTCTTTCCGAGAGCATGAAAGACCAGGAAGCAACAGTGGAAGGTGCAATACACAGCATCCGTAATATGGGTGACGTGGCATTTGTGATACTTCGAAAAAAAGAAGGGCTTTTTCAGACCGTATATGAAAACGACAAGACAAATGTTTCCATTCATGATCTGAAGGAGGCAATGTGTGTGCGCCTCACAGGAACTCTTCATGAGGAAGAAAGAGCGCCTCACGGAAGAGAACTCCGCATCAGCCATGTGGAGATCCTTTCCTCACCTGCAGAGCCTCTTCCGCTGGCCATCGACAAATGGAAGCTGAACACTTCCCTGGAGGCAAAGCTGAATTATCGTCCTATCGCCCTGCGTAATGTGCAGGAGCGTGCAAAATTCAAGATTCAGGAGGCTCTGGTGCGGGCATTTCGTGATTACCTCTATGAGAAGGGGTTCACCGAGATCCACACACCGAAGATCGGAGCCAGAGGTGCAGAGGGTGGTGCAAACCTGTTCAAGCTGAGTTATTTCCATAAACCGGCAGTTCTGGCACAGAGCCCGCAGTTTTATAAACAGATGATGGTAGGTGTTTTTGACCGTGTATTTGAGACCGGCCCTGTATTCCGTGCAGAGAAGCATAACACAAAACGTCATCTGAATGAATATACAAGCCTTGATTTTGAGATGGGCTATATCAACGGATTTGAGGATATCATGGAGATGGAAACCGGATTTCTCCAGTATGCGGTAGAGCTTCTTAAGAAAGACTACGCTCATGAGCTTTCCATTCTGAAAGTGGAGCTTCCGAAGGTGGACAAGATCCCGGCAGTACGTTTTGACAAGGCCAAAGAGCTGGTAGCTGAAAAATATAAACGTAAGATCCGCAACCCATATGATCTGGAGCCGGAGGAAGAAGCGCTGATCGGAAGATATTTCAAAGAAGAATATGATGCTGATTTTGTTTTTGTCACACATTATCCGTCTAAGAAGCGTCCGTTCTACGCAATGGATGATCCGTCAGATGAGAAATTTACATTAAGCTTTGATCTTCTGTTCAAGGGACTTGAGGTAACTACAGGCGGACAGCGTATCCATGATTATCAGATGCTGAAGGATAAGATCGCAGCCCGTGGTATGGATGAAGAGGGTATGGAGCAGTATCTGGATACCTTCAAGCATGGAATGCCGCCTCATGGAGGACTTGGAATCGGACTGGAACGTCTTACCATGCAGATCCTCGGAGAAGAAAACGTTCGTGAGACCTGTCTGTTCCCACGTGATATGAACAGACTTGAGCCGTAATAAGGAGAAAAAAGATGGCAAAGATAATCGATGATGAAACAATGGAAAATGTCTGCATCCTTGCGAAGCTTTCTCTGACAGAGGATGAAAAGGAAAAAGCAAAAGAGGACATGCAGAAGATGCTGGACTATGTAGACAAGCTGGATGAACTTGACACTTCTTCCGTAGAGCCCATGTCCCATATTTTTGAGGACGAAAATGTATTTCGTGAAGATATTGTGACAAACGGAGACAATCATGAGGCGATGCTTGCCAATGCACCGAAACAGAAAGAAAACCAGTATCAGGTTCCGAAAACAATTGGATAAGACAGGAGACAGGACATGGATTTGGGAAAATTAACCGCATTACAGCTTGCGGAAAAGATCAAGCAGCATCAGATAAGCGTCCTGGACGGTGTGAAATACGTATTTGATCAGATCGAAGCAAAAGAGGACAAGGTCCACGCTTATCTTGATACTTACAAAAAAGAAGCCTATGCAAGAGCAAAAGAGGTACAGAAGGGCATTGAGGATGGAACCTATACAGGACCTCTTGCCGGTGTACCTATTGCAATTAAGGATAATATCTGCATTAAGGGAAAAACAACTACCTGTGCATCAAAGATCCTTGAGAATTTTGTGCCGCAGTACAATGCCGAGGTTATTGACCGTCTGGAACAGGCAGGTCTTGTGATCATCGGAAAGACAAATATGGATGAGTTCGCCATGGGAAGTACCACAGAAACATCCGCTTACGGCGTCACCAGAAACCCGTGGGATCTGGAGCATGTTCCGGGCGGCTCCTCCGGCGGCTCCTGTGCGGCAGTGGCAGCAGGGGAAACTTACCTGGCACTTGGCTCCGATACCGGCGGTTCCATCCGTCAGCCAAGTTCCTACTGCGGTGTTACCGGAATCAAACCGACCTACGGAACAGTATCCCGTTACGGACTGGTTGCCTACGCATCCTCTCTGGATCAGATCGGACCGGTAGGAAAGGATGTTGCAGACTGTGCGGCACTTCTTGAGATCATTGCCGGACACGATGCAAAAGACAGCACCTCCATGAAGAGAGAGGATCTTGACTTCTCCGCTTCTATGACAGATAAGATCGTGGGAATGAAATTCGGCGTGCCGAAGGAATATCTCTCAGAGGGACTGAACCCGGAGGTAAAAGAGGCCTTTATGAATACGCTGAAGAGCCTTACCGAGATGGGCGCAGTGGTAGAATTTTTCTCCATGAAGACAACAGAATATATGATCCCTGCCTACTACATCATTGCCAGCGCAGAGGCCAGCTCCAATCTGGAGCGCTTTGACGGTGTGAAGTACGGCTTCCGTGCAAAAGAGTACGAGGGACTTCATGACATGTACAAAAAGACAAGAACTGAAGGTTTCGGCGAGGAAGTAAAGCGCCGTATCATGCTTGGCTCTTTTGTGTTAAGCTCCGGTTACTACGATGCTTACTATCTGAAAGCACTTCGCACAAAAGCCCTTATCAAAAAGGAATTTGATCAGGCCTTTTCCAAATATGACGTTCTTCTTGCCCCGGCATCACCGTTTACCGCACCGAAGCTGGGAGAGAGCCTGAAAGACCCTCTTGCCATGTATCTTGGCGATATTTATACGGTAGCAGTAAACCTGTGCGGACTTCCCGGAATCACCGTCCCATGCGGAAAAGACGCAGCAGGCCTTCCGATCGGGATCCAGATGATCGGTGACTGCTTCAAAGAAAACAACCTGTTCCGCGCAGCACACGCCTATGAGAAAAAACGCGGTGATTTCGGAACAGCAATGGAAGGGGGAGAAAAGGCATGAAACAGTATGAGACAGTCATAGGACTTGAGGTGCATGTGGAGCTTGCCACAAAAACAAAGATCTTCTGCGGATGCTCCACAGAATTCGGAGGCGCACCAAATACACATACCTGCCCGGTCTGCACCGGTATGCCGGGCTCTCTTCCGGTCCTCAACAAAAAAGTGGTAGAGTTTGCCATCAAGGCAGGTCTTGCGGCAAACTGTCATATCCATCAGTACTGTAAGTTTGACCGTAAGAACTATTTTTACCCGGATAACCCCCAGAACTATCAGATCTCTCAGCTGTATCTGCCGATCTGTTATGACGGAGCTGTTGAGATCGAGACTTCCGCAGGCAAAAAGACTGTACGTATCCATGAGATGCATATGGAGGAGGATGCCGGTAAGCTGATCCATGATGAGTGGGAAGACTGCTCCCTGGTTGACTACAACCGAAGCGGGGTACCGCTGATCGAGATCGTATCCGAGCCGGATATGAGAAGCTCCGAGGAGGTTATCGCTTATCTGGAAAAGCTCCGCTGCACCATGCAGTATCTTGGAGTTTCTGACTGTAAGCTCCAGGAGGGCTCCATGCGTGCCGATGTCAACCTTTCCGTCCGTGAGGTGGGAAGTGAGACCTTCGGAACAAGAACAGAGATGAAGAACCTGAACTCCTTCAAGGCCATTGCGAGAGCGATCGAAGGAGAGAGAGAACGTCAGATCGAGCTTCTGGAAGAAGGAAGAGCTGTTGTACAGGAGACAAGAAGATGGGACGATAACAAAGAGTCTTCCCATGCAATGCGTTCCAAGGAGGATGCAAAGGATTACCGTTACTTCCCGGACCCGGATCTTCCGCCGATCCACATTTCCGATGCATGGATCGAAGAGCTGCGTACTTCCATTCCGGAGCTTCGTGAAGCCAAGATGGAACGTTATCAGAAGGAGTATGAGCTTCCGGCTTATGATGCAGGGATCCTGACCGAATCCAGACATCTGGCAGGACTTTTTGAGGAGACAGCAGTTCTTCTCGGAAACCCGAAAAAGGTGGCAAACTGGTTTATGGTGGAGGTTCTCCGCCTGACAAAGGACAAGGGCCTTGATCCGGAAAGGGTAAGCTTTACCCCGAAGCATCTGGCAGACCTTCTTTCCATGGTGGAGAAAAAAGAGGTCAGCGCACAGAATGCCAAGAAAGTATTTGAAAAAGTGTTTGACGAGGATATTGATCCGGTTGTATATATAGAAGAGAATGGCCTTAAGATCGTAGAAGATACAGGCCTTCTCACCGAAACTGTGAAAAAGATCGTAGATGCAAACCCCGGACCGCTGGCAGAGCTTCTGGGCGGCAAGGATAAGGTTATGGGATTTTTTGTAGGACAGCTGATGAGAGAACTGAAAGGCAAGGCAAATCCTGACAGCGTCAGAAAAGCACTGGCAGAGGAAATTGAGAGAAGGAGATAAAATACTATGGTTACAGTAAATCAGAATTATTTAAAACTTCCGGGAAGCTATCTGTTTTCCAATATCGCAAAGAAGGTAAGCGCATATAAGGAGGCCAATCCGGAATTTAAGGATTCTGTGATCAGTCTTGGAATCGGTGATGTGACACAGCCGCTTGCACCGGCGATCATCGATGCCCTTCATAAATCCGTAGACGAGATGGCACACGCAGAAACCTTCCACGGATATGCTCCGGATCTCGGATATGAATTCTTAAGAAGTGCCATTGCAAAAAATGATTATCAGTCCAGAGGCTGCGACATCAGCGCAGACGAGATCTTTGTTTCCGATGGAGCAAAAAGCGATTCCGGAAACATCCAGGAGATCTTCGGACTGGATAACAAGGTTGCAGTTTGCGACCCGGTTTATCCTGTATATGTAGATACCAACGTTATGGCCGGACGTACTGGCCTTTATAACAAAGAGCGTGAGAACTTTGACGGTGTGATCTACATGCCCTGCAAAGAGGAGAATGGTTTCCTTCCGGAGATACCGGCAGATGAAGTACCGGATCTGATCTATCTCTGCTTCCCGAACAACCCGACTGGTGGTGCCATCACAAAAGCTGCTCTTCAGGAGTGGGTCGACTACGCCAACAAAAACGGCTGCGTGATCATCTATGATGCAGCATATGAGGCATATATTTCTGAGGAGGATGTCCCGCACAGCATTTATGAGTGCGAGGGTGCGAGAACCTGTGCCATCGAGCTTCGAAGCTTTTCCAAAAATGCTGGCTTTACAGGCGTTCGTCTTGGCTTTACCGTTGTTCCGAAGGAACTGGTGTGTGATGGCGTAGAGCTTCACAGTCTCTGGGCAAGACGCCACGGAACCAAGTTTAACGGTGCTCCGTACATTGTACAGAGAGCAGGCGAGGCTGTTTACTCTCCGGAGGGAAAAGCACAGCTGAAGGAGCAGATCGCTTATTACATGCGTAATGCAAAGACGATCCTCGAGGGCCTTTCCGCAGCAGGATTTTCCGTGTCCGGTGGAAAAAATGCTCCATATATCTGGCTGAAAACACCGGATCAGATGACCTCCTGGGAGTTCTTTGATTATCTCCTTGAGAAAGCACACATCGTAGGAACACCAGGTTCAGGCTTTGGTGCACATGGTGAGGGATATTTCCGTCTGACAGCATTCGGAAGCTATGAGAATACACTGGAAGCGATTGAGAGAATTAAAAATCTGTAATACAGGTGTAAATTGCGAGGCAGGTCTTTGTAAAAGGTCTGCTTCGTTTTCGTTTATAAGAAATTTTTTGAGCAAATTCAGGAAATTGGCAATGAGGATTGCGAAAATTTATCATATCGTTTATAATTGTACAGGAAGTGAAACGCAGAACACAAAGAGGCTGTGTTTATGAAATTCACAAATTTACGCAATCACGAAAGGGGATTTTATCATGGGTATCAGAAGAGTAGAAAATATGTGCGGCGGTAAAGGCCATGTGATCATCAAAGACATTCTTGAGGGAGACGAGCTGAAAGGAAAATGCGGACTTTACGCACAGGTTACTATCGAGAAGGGATGTTCCCTTGGATACCATGAGCATCATGGAGAGACAGAAACCTACTATATCTTAAGCGGTGAAGGCGAGTATGATGATAACGGTGTGAAACGTCCGGTAAAGGCCGGTGATATCACCATTACACCAGACGGAAAAGGTCATGGCCTTGCAAATACAGGAGAGACAGATCTTGTATTTATGGCACTGATCATTTTTGACTGATCATAAAACAAAAACAGAATAACAGGACAGAAAGGGCCGTACTGCATGATTATGCGGATGGCTCTTTTTGAATGAAAAGTTTAAATTGTATAAATAAAAAATATTTTTTGATTTTTTTAGAAAAAAGTGTTGACATAGGAAGGATGCTTTGCTATACTATCATTTGTCGCGAGGGAGAAGATAAAGAATTCCACAGAAATGCGATATGCGGAAGTGTCGGAACTGGCAGACGAGCAAGACTAAGGATCTTGTGAGCATTGCGCTCGTGTGGGTTCAAGTCCCATCTTCCGCATTTTTTATTTTGTGAGGACTGTGAGAGATCATGGTTCTTTTTTTTCTAAATAAAAGCAAGTGTAAAAAAGCTGAATCACAAAACCGGAAGATAAAGGAACCGGTTTGTGATTCAGCTTTTTTGTTAATGGATATTGTTTATTTTACTTTGACAGAAGAAGTTTTGCTCCAGGTGGAGTAGTAATTCTTTTTGCTGACCGTTTTGTATGTGCGGATACGGATGTAGTATTTTTTGCCACCGGACAATTTCTTCAGCACGGTAGATTTGGAACTGCTTTTGGCGGTAATTGTTTTGGCGCTTTTGAAGCTGCTTGAAGTGCTGTACTGAATCTGATAAGCGGTAACAGATTTTACCGGTTTCCAGGATATATTTGCCTGGCCTTTTGCAGTGGACTTCAGAGAAACACTGCTGACAGTCAGTGGACGTACTGTGATCAGGATCTTTGCAGATGCAGCTTTATAATTTACGCCCTGTGCAGCCTGAATGGTAACAGTGGCCTGTCCGGGGCTTACCGGAATGATACTGGTACCGGAAATTTTTACGATCTTGCTGTTGGAAGACTTGCAGGTGATCTTCCCGTCCGTCTTCTTGCTCTTGATGACCGCGGTTTTGCTGCTGCTCTGAGTCAGGGTAAGTGCTGTGGCTTTTGCTGTGAGTACGGCTTTTGCGCGGGCAATCTGGAAACTGGCAGTTTTTGTTCCTGTGTAACTGCCTTTTCCAGTGATCACGACGGAAGCAGTACCGGCATTTATGTTATTACGGTAGGAAACTGTGTAATCTGTGCCGGGAACCAGTTCTTTTCCGGAAGAAGTTACTGTGATCTTCGGCTTTTTTTCTGTACCGCTGTAGGTAAAGGATGAACTGGAAAGCTGAATCTCACATTTACTGAGATCTCTGGCAGTGATCTGGAAAGATTTTGTTACAGTACCGGAATAATTACCTTTTCCTGTGATGGTGACGGAAGCAGTACCGATGTTGGTGTTGTTATCATAAGAAACGGTGTAGTCAGTTCCTTTTTTTAACTGCTTTTTATTGACAGTTACTGTGACGTCCGGTTTCTTTTCGGTTCCATCGTAAGTAAATGAGGAAGCGGAAAGAGCAAGTTCGGCTTTCTCCAGGCTGGCGGCACTGATAGTGAAATTTTTCGTAACAGAACCGGAATAGTTACCTTTTCCTGTGACGGTAACAGTGGCAGAACCTGCGTTGGTATTGTTTACGAAGGAAACCGTATAATCGCTGTTGGCAGTCAGCTGTCTGTTTCCGGTTTTTACAGTAACGGATGGCTTTTTCTCAGTGCCGTCATAGGTGAAGGAATCGGCAGAAAGATCTACGCTGGATCTGCTCAGGTCAGCAGGCTGGATCTGGAAAGCTTTTTCAACAGAACCGGAGAATCTACCTTTTCCTGTGATGGTAACTGTAGCGGAACCTGCGTTGGTGTTGGCATGATAATACAAGGTGTAATCCTGCCCCTGTGTTAAAGTATTGCCGTTACATGTTACAGTGACGGCCGGTTTTTTCTCAGTGCCGTCAAAAACCAGCGATTCATTGGAAACGGTAATATCGCAGTTGCTGATCCGGCCATAGGTGATAGAAAAGGATGTTGTAAAATATCCGTAATAATTTCCGATGCCGCTGATACCGGCACGTGCATTTCCCAGAGTTGTATTATTTTGATATTCTACAGTGAAATCCCTGCCTTCAACCAAATCAACACCATTTTTAGAGATGGTTACTTTCGGTTCCTGAGGCTTACCGTCGTAGATACAGGAAGAAGGAGTAAGGGTACAGGTGGTGCCGTTTGAGTAGATAGGGGCTTTGTCAATGGTGTATTCCTTTGTTACACTGCCGGCGTATTTTCCGATTCCTGTGAAGGTCATGGTAAAAGTACCGGCGTTAACAGTATCTCCGCTGGTTGTAATGGTATAGTCAATGTCTTTTTGGAGAGTAAGGCCGGAACGGTATATGGTTATAGTCGGTGTTTTGTCTGTTCCGTTATAAGATCCGATATAGCCGCGGGAAATGGTGAATACATCCTCGCTTAACAGGTCTACATATAATTCAGAGGTAAATACAGCATCCGGATTATATTTGGACTGAACGGTAAGTGTGATCTTGCCTGACTTTTTGGGGGTGAGGACTGCAGTTTGATTGGAAGTCTGGTTTACAGAAATAACACTTTCATCTGAGCTGGAAATAATGCAGTCATACAGAAAGTCAGAATCACTGCCGAAATCATTAGGAAACCAGCTGGAAGCGGTGATCCTATAACTAAGTTCCTTAGTCAGAAATTCGCTCTTTTTCATAGCGGAGAAACTGGAATTGGAAGGAGCAATGCTTGCAGTGACCTGTGAGGGAACAACAGCTTTGGAAGAAGTACCGCAGACACGGCAGGTCTTGTCAACCTGATAGTTCTCAATGGTTGTGCCGTAAACATATTTATGTCCGTTTTCCACTCGCGTTGCATGGTTGGAAGAGAGATCCGACAGATTGATCTCATAAAAAGTATTATGGCTGTCTTTCCATGCGTACCAGATCAGTTTTCCGTTTATAACAGAAGGTGCACAGTCGGAAAGATTTCCGGCCATTTTGTATGTAGAGCCAGCCTGCTGGCCGGTTCCGTCAATGGCAGTATAATAAACATAACCCTGACTGGACCAGAGAAGCACGAAGCTGTTGCTGCCGGTTTTTACAAGATGCGGTGTAGCGGCGCTGTCAGAAGTGCCTGCATAGTCGGAAAAATACCGCACAACAGGTGTTCCTCCGGATTTTGAAACAGAGGAGACAAATACATTTCTGGAATGATTGTCAGCATCATAATTGCCTGCGACCAGATAGGAACTGTCGGAATATTCAAAACCGCCAAGGGATGCGCCGGTATAGTTGTTGCCGGATGATCCGGGGAAAGTCATAAGGTCAAATTCCTTGCAGGCATAGGAACTGGAACTCCAGGAATATTGCGGGACAAAAGATCCGCTGCTGATATCCGTGGGATACTGAAGAACCGTAATAGCACGGGGATAAGCATCACCGTGATCACAGCCCAGAAGAGTTCCGTTATCGATCTGGATGAACTGGTTAAAGGAATGGCTGACATATCCGAACTCAGAATTCTGGATTCCTGTAAGCTGATCCACAACAGACATGGTGGAGGTATCTACAGAAAAAGTTACGTTAGCCTGATGCCCTCCGTACATTTCATGGCAGGTGCGGATAAAAAGATAATTTCCGTAAGAAGCCATACGTGCGGAACCTGCGTCAAAGGGATAGGTGGTATTTGCACCGAAAAGGCTGCAGGAACCTTGGGATTTCCAGTCTTTGGAGTATTTGCTCACCCGGTAAACTTCTTTCGTATTATCTTTTTCGGTGTTGTTTGCGCCGGTAAGGATATAATAGTTGTCGTTGGTTTCGTAGAAAGCGCCGAATACAGGCAGTGGAAGATCGAGAGTCATCGTTTTCTTAAAGTTGTATCCGGAATCATAGTATTCAATCAGAAGCTTACCGTCAAGGGCACCACTTTGAACCCGCATGAGAGATCCGTCTGGGCTTGTTGTAAGATAGGATTCGACAGGAGAAGACCAGACACTGTAGTTCTGGTTTTCAAGGTTGCTTCCTTTATAAATGGTGCAGGTTGTATTTAATGAGTTCGATACCGGAATATCTGCTTCGATGACGGAACTGCTTTTTGCCATCTGGGCTTCTACGGAACCGTCCAGAATACCGGCTTGTACCCCACCTTCTTCTCCGGATGAAAAATCGTCTGTTCCATCGGAATCGGAAAAAGTCTCTTCTTCATTTCCGGCATTAAATTCCTCTTCCAAAGAAGAAGCATCGGAAGCGTCTGATGTGCTGCCGCTATTAGAATCTTTCGGTGATTGCAAAAGATCCTCAGAGGATTCCTCCTGTGTATCGATGCCGGTGGAATCGGCAGGATCAGAGTTTTCTTCGGAAGAGAGATCTTCGGAGATCTCAGAAGAAGGTTCTGCTTCCACGTTGTCATCCGCAGAAAAAGCGTCTGAATAAAAATCAGCTGCATTTACCGGAGCAGAAGTGCCCAGTATACATGCAGAAAGAAAAATGGATAGTAGTTGTGCTTTTTTGTTTTTCATAGGTACCTCCTTTTTATATGGTTTTACATATAAACCTGGCAATATTTTACTACAAAAAAAGAAAAAATGGTCAATTATTGTTGAAAAAAGAAGAAAAAGAGACAGAATCATAAGTTGAGAAAAAAATAAAAAAAAGTGTTGACATATAGGAACCACTTTGTTATACTATCACTTGTCGCGAGGGAGAAAATAAAAAATCCCAAGGAAATGCGGTCATGCGGAAGTGTCGGAACTGGCAGACGAGCAAGACTAAGGATCTTGTGAGCATTGCGCTCGTGTGGGTTCAAGTCCCATCTTCCGCATTGGAAATTTCCAAGAAATGCGATATGCGGAAGTGTCGGAACTGGCAGACGAGCAAGACTAAGGATCTTGTGAGCATTGCGCTCGTGTGGGTTCAAGTCCCATCTTCCGCATGACTTTAAGGCAGAGCTGTGAATCGCAGCTCTGTTTTTGGCTATATGAAAGTAAATCGAGGAGCGGTTTGCATATTTGTTCTCGTTTCATATACAATATGAGAATTTTGGACACCTTCAGGTTGGAACAGACGATAAAACCAATATTTTTTGAATTTTTTTTTCAGAAAAGAGGAATTTGCGGTTTTGTGTAGAATATAATTAACAGAGGGTATTTTATCGCCGCTGTTTGTCAGACTGTGGAGGAAGTGCTTATGAACATCAGAGAGAATATGGAGCAGAGAGAACGGGAACTGTTAAGTCCCTATGCGTCTCACAGCGCAGATACCAGAGGCAGAGACCGGCCGGAAGAGGAATGCGATGTGCGTACCGCATATCAGCGGGACAGGGACAGGATCCTTCACTGCAAGGCTTTTCGCCGCATGAAAGATAAGACGCAGGTGTTTCTGGCACCGCAGGGAGATCATTACCGTACCAGGTTGACGCATACACTGGAGGTATCACAGATTGCCCGTACCATTGCCAAGGCACTCCGGCTTAATGAAGATCTGGTGGAGGCCATTGCGCTGGGCCATGATCTGGGGCACACGCCCTTTGGACATGCCGGGGAAAGAGCGCTGGATCAGATACATTCTGGAGGTTTTGCCCACTATAAACAGAGCGTCCGGGTTGTGGAAGTACTGGAGAAGAACGGGAACGGACTGAATCTTACCTGGGAAGTCCGTAACGGGATCATGAATCACCGTACCAGTGGAAATCCTTCTACTCTGGAAGGCCAGGTTGTGCGTTTTTCTGACAAGATCGCCTATATCCATCACGATATGGACGATGCTCAGCGTGCGGGAATCATCACAGAAGATGACATTCCTGTTACAATGAGAACTTTTCTCGGATATACCACGAGAGAACGGCTGAATACTTTCGTACATAATATTATAGAGAACAGTATGGATAAAGACAGCATCTCCATGTCGCCTGATGTTTTTGAGGCGATGATGGAACTTCGGGCCCTGATGTTCCGGAATGTCTATGAGAATCCGGTTGCCAAGAAGGAAGAAGACAAAGCCATCAAGATGCTGAGTGAACTATACGAATATTATACAGATCACCCGGAGGCAATGTCCAGGGAATACAGAGAACTGGTGGAATACCGGGGAGTACCCAAGGAACAGGCAGTCTGTGATTACATTTCAGGAATGACAGATCAGTACTCCATGGAGAAATTCAGGGAGATCTACATACCGAAGTCCTGGGAGGTCTATTAAATGGAAAAGAGGGATAAACATGCGTTATTCAGATGACATCATAGAAGAAGTCCGAATGAAAAATGACATTGTAGACGTGATATCCCAGTATGTGAAACTGACACGGAAGGGAAGTTCCTATTTCGGACTGTGTCCCTTCCATAATGAGAAAACTCCTTCTTTTTCCGTGACGCCATCCAAGCAGATGTATTACTGCTTTGGCTGCGGGGCAGGAGGAAACGTATACAATTTTATCATGGAATATGAGAATTATTCTTTTGGTGAGGCTTTGTCACATCTGGCTGACCGGGCAGGAGTAGAGCTTCCGAAGATCGAATATTCCAGGGAAGCAAGAGAAAAAGCAGAACAGAGAGCGGCGCTTCTTGAAATCAACAAGCTGGCAGCTCAGTATTTTTACTATCAGCTCCGGCGAGAAGGCGGAAAAACTGCCTACGGCTATCTGACAGGCAGAGGTCTTTCGGAGGAAACCATCCGGAAATTCGGCCTTGGATATTCGGACAAGTACAGCGATGACCTGTACAAATATCTCAAGGGAAAAGGCTACAGTGATGAACTTCTCCGGGAATCCGGGCTGTTTAATGTGGATGAGCGGCGGGGAATGTATGACAAGTTCTGGAACCGTGTGATCTTCCCGATCATGGATGTAAATAACCGGGTCATTGGTTTTGGCGGCCGTGTCATGGGAGATGGCAAGCCCAAGTATCTGAATTCACCGGAGACGAAGATTTTTGACAAGAGCAGGAATCTCTACGGACTGAATGTGGCCAGGACCACCAGGAAGAATTACCTGATCCTCTGTGAGGGATATATGGATGTGATCGCCATGCATCAGGCAGGCTTTACCAATGCAGTGGCATCTCTTGGAACCGCTCTGACATCCGGACATGCAAGTCTTGTGAAACGTTACACCAAGGAAGTCCTGCTTCTTTACGACAGTGACGGCGCAGGCATCCGTGCGGCTCTCCGTGCGATCCCGATCCTTCGGGAGGCAGGGGTTACGTCCAGGGTGGTAAGCCTGAAGCCATGGAAGGATCCGGACGAGTTTATCAAGAATGAGGGCGCGGAGGCTTTTGAAGAGCGTCTGAACCAGGCGATGGACAGTTTTATGTTCCGTGTGCATATTGCAGAGCAGGAATTTGCGATGGATGCACCTCAGGGACAGAATCAGTTTTTTGAGCGGTGCGCCGAAATGCTGCTGGAACTTTCCGACGAACTGGAAAGGAATCTTTATATAGAAGCAATTGTGAAGGAATATGGCCGCTATGGAGTGGGCACGGAAGATATCCGGAAAAGGGTCAACACACTGGCTCTGAAAGGAACGCCTGCAGAGAAGCGGATCCAGCCGAAATCCGGGACTCCGGAAACAAAGAAAAAAGAATCCGCCGCAGATAAGGCCCAGAAGCTGATGCTTACCTGGCTCGTGAATTATCCGGGAATCTTTGAACAGGTGGAGAAATATATCTCACCGTCAGATTTTGTGGTGCCGCTGTATAAAGAAGTGGCCCAGATGCTGTTTGACCAGCATAAAGAAGGGGAGACCAATCCGGGAAAACTTCTCAATGCGTTTACAGACAGCGAGGAACAGAGAGAAGTAGCGTCACTTTTTAATGCCACCATTCATCTGGAAAACGAAGGAGAACAGCAGAGGGCTTTTTCCGATGCGCTGCTGCGGATCAAGGAAGAAAGCCTCAAAGAAAAAAACCGTACCTGGGACCCGTCAGACATGGCCGGGCTTCAGGAACTGATAAAAGCAAAAAAAGAACTGGAAGACCTTGGAAGAAAGAGGCAGCAGCTGCATATTTCTTTCAATTAAGGATAAAATATAAACACTATATGGAGGTATAGAGCACCTATGGAAATGAATATGGCAAAATTCAGCGAGAAACTTGTAGAGCTTCTTGAACTTGCAAAAAAGAAAAAGAATGTGCTGGAATATCAGGAGATCAGCGACTTTTTCAAGGACTCTCCACTGGAAGTGGATCAGATGGAGAAGGTTTTTGACTTCCTGGAGGCCAGCGGTGTGGACGTTCTCCGTATCACAGAAAATAGCGGTGACGAACTCCTCCTTGATAACGATATGGATATGGATGGGATGGAAGATGAAGAAGAGGTAGAGCTTGATAAGATCGACCTCTCTGTACCGGAAGGTGTCAGCATCGAGGATCCGGTCCGTATGTACCTGAAAGAGATCGGTAAAGTCAGTCTGTTAAGTGCAGATGAGGAGATCGAGCTTGCCAAGAGAATGGAAAAGGGGGATGAAGCTGCCAAGAAACGTCTGGCAGAGGCCAATCTCCGTCTTGTTGTCAGCATTGCAAAGCGTTATGTTGGACGTGGGATGCTGTTCCTCGACCTGATCCAGGAGGGAAATCTTGGCCTTATCAAAGCTGTTGAAAAATTTGATTACAGAAAAGGCTACAAGTTCAGTACCTATGCAACCTGGTGGATCCGTCAGGCTATCACAAGAGCCATTGCAGATCAGGCACGTACCATCCGTATCCCTGTGCATATGGTTGAGACTATCAACAAGCTGATCCGTGTTTCCCGTCAGCTGCTCCAGGAGCTTGGACGTGAACCTACGCCGGAGGAAATTGCTGAGGAGATGGACATGCCGGTAGACCGTGTACGTGAGATCCTTAAGATCTCTCAGGAGCCGGTATCTCTGGAAACTCCTATCGGTGAGGAGGAAGACAGTCATCTTGGCGATTTCATCCAGGATGATAATGTTCCGGTACCTGCAGATGCAGCTGCATTTACACTTCTGAAGGAGCAGCTGGTAGAAGTCTTAAGTACGCTTACTGACCGTGAGCAGAAGGTCCTCCGCCTCCGTTTCGGTCTGGACGACGGACGTGCCAGAACTCTGGAGGAAGTTGGTAAAGAGTTCAATGTCACAAGAGAGCGTATCCGTCAGATCGAGGCAAAAGCTCTGCGCAAGCTGCGTCATCCCAGCCGCAGCCGCAAGCTGAAGGATTATCTTGACTGATAAAAATATATCCGTACAGCTTTCCATGCGTCTTCGTGCCATTGCCGGTATGGTAACAAAAGGAAACCGGCTGGCAGACGTAGGATGTGACCATGGCTATCTGTCAATCTGGCTTGTCAGTGAAAAAACAGTTCCGTCAGCCATTGCCATGGATGTACGTCCGGGACCGCTTTCAAGAGCCAGGGAGAATATTACCCGTTATGGCCTTGAAGATTACATAGAGACCCGTTTGAGCGACGGGCTTGCGAAGCTTGAGCCGGGAGAAGGTGATACCCTGGTGATCGCGGGAATGGGTGGTCCTCTGATGGAAAGGATATTAAAGGATGGAGCGAAGGTCCGGGAGGGGTTTCAGGAACTGATCCTGCAGCCTCAGTCGGACCTTCCTCATTTCCGACATTTTCTTTCTGAGATCGGCTGGGAGATCGTAAGGGAAGAAATGATAAAAGAAGACGGAAAATTTTATCCTATGATGAAAGCGGTACGTAACAATTCGGGAGAAAAGACTGTTTACACAGAGGAAGAGGCCTGGTTTGGACCTCTCCTTCTGAAAAAATGTCACCCGGTCCTTAAAGAGTATCTTCTCCGGGAGGAAATGATCCGTAAGAAAATACTTGCCGGTCTTTCCGGGGCAGAGTCTGTTTCCGCAAAAACTCGTCTGGCAGAAGTAAAGGAGGAAATGGAGCTGATCCATACAGCTCTGAAACGATATGAAAGCATATGAACTGATCGAATGGCTGAATGAGCACCATCCGCAAAAATTTGCGGAGGACTGGGATAATGTGGGACTGCTGGTGGGAGATGACCAGAAAGAGATTTCCCATGTATTTCTTGCGCTGGATCTTACGGAACCGGTGTTGGATGAGGCGGTGGCTGCTGGTGCGGATATGATCCTTACCCATCACCCAATGATCTTTTCCGGAATCAAAAAGATCAACAATCATACCTTTACCGGAAGAAAGATCCTCCGTCTGATAAAGGAGGATATCCCGTATTTTGCCATGCATACCAATTATGATGTGATCGGAATGGCAGATTTAAGCGCAGATCATCTGAAGCTTCAGGATACAAGGGTGCTTACAGTTACCGATGAATCCGGGGAGCAGCCGGAGGGGTTCGGAAGAGTAGGAAAGCTTCCCCATGTTATGACTCTTGGTGAGTTTGGAAAATATGTAAAAGAATGCAATCATCTTCCGGATGTGCGGGTTTACGGTGATCTGGATCGGAAGATCGAGACTGTGGCGATCTGTACAGGAAGCGGAAAGAGTATGATCGGTGATGTAATGGCCGCCGGTGCGGATGTATATGTGACAGGAGATATTGATTATCATACTGCCATTGATACTATGGCAGATGGTCTGGCGATCGTAGATGCCGGACATTACGGTACGGAGTATATTTTTGCGGAAGCTATGGAGAAGGAACTGAATGAGGCATTCTCTGCGCTTAAGACAACCTGCGCCAGTGTGAAAAATCCATATACTGTTTTGTAAAAGCGGATCGCAAAAAGTGCTTGTATTCATGAATATGTAGTGGGACGGAATACGATTATACGTTTCGGAAAAATGAATTGTGAAACACATGGCTGTCCGAAAAATCGGGCAGCTGTATAAATATATAAGCCTGTGGAGGGGATCGTTATGGAACAGACAATGATTAAAGTGACCATAAACGGAGAAATAAGGGAATACCCCAAAATGACACCGTATTCTGAGATCATAAGGGATTATGAGGGCAAAACAGAGTATCCGGTGATCCTTGTGACCGAGAACGGAAGGCTCCGTGAGCTTCACAAGAAGCTTCAGCATGACTGTACACTGGGATTTATAACCGCAAAGGACAGTGCCGGTCGAAAAACCTATCGGAGAAGTGCGATCTTTATTCTTTTGAAGGCAATTTTTGATGTAGCTGGAAAAGAGAATGTGGATCATGTTGTGATCCATTATTCTATTGGAAATGCTCTTTATTTTACCATGAAAGGCAGTGCTACCCTGGATCAGGAGCTTCTTGACCGGGTAAAAGTGCGGATGTGGGAACTGGTAGACCGGAAGCTTCCGATCTGCAAACGCAGTGTCAGCACGGATGATGCCGTTTCCATGTTCCACAGGCATCATATGTATGATAAAGAAAAGCTGTTCCGTTATCGGCGGGTTTCCAGAGTGAATATTTACAGCCTGGAAAATTTCGAGGATTATTTTTATGGATTTATGGCACCGGATACCAGCTATGTGAAGTATTTTGATCTGCAGCTTTATGATGAAGGCTTTGTGCTGATCCTTCCGAGGCAGAAGAATCCGGATGTGCTGGAGCCTTTTGAACCCCAGGATAAGATCTTCCATGTGCAGAAGGAATCGGAAGAGTGGGGCGATAAGCTGGATGTTGCCACTGTGGGAGATCTCAATGACCGGATCACAAGAGAAGGTGTGCAGAGCCTGATGCTGATCCAGGAGGCACTCCATGAGGCCAAGATTTCTTCGATTGCCGAGGAGATCCGGAGAAGGGGCAATGTAAAGTTCGTAATGATCGCAGGTCCGTCTTCTTCCGGAAAGACCAGTTTTTCTCACAGATTATCTATTCAGCTTTCTGCTCATGGTCTGAAGCCGCATCCCATTGCTGTGGATAACTATTTTGTGGATCGTGAACATACGCCGCTGGATGAATTCGGAGAAAAGAATTATGAGTGTCTGGAAGCCATTGACACGCAGCAGTTTAATGAAGATATGCTGAATCTCCTTTCGGGAAAAACCGTGGATCTTCCTACATTTAATTTCAAGACCGGATGCAGGGAATACCGGGGAGACCAGCTTCAGCTTGGAAAAGATGATATCCTGGTCATCGAAGGCATTCACGGGCTTAATGACAAGCTGAGTTATGCCCTTCCAAAAGAGAGTAAGTTTAAGATCTATATCAGTGCGCTGACACAGCTGAACATTGATGAGCATAACCGGATCCCCACAACGGATGGAAGACTGATACGCCGAATTGTCCGTGATGCACGTACACGTGGAACTTCCGCAAAGGATACCATTGCAAGGTGGCCTTCTGTACGGAGAGGCGAGGAGCAGAATATTTTTCCGTTCCAGGAGGAAGCAGATGTGATGTTTAATTCAGCTCTTGTGTATGAGCTTGCCTGCCTGAAGGTTTATGCGGAACCGCTGCTTTTTGGAATTGACAAGAGTGAACCGGAGTATCAGGAGGCGAAGCGGCTTTTGAAGTTCCTGGATTATTTTGTGCCGGTGCCCAGTGAGGGTGTTCCGTTTAATTCGCTTCTGAGGGAGTTTATTGGCGGTAGTTGTTTTAATGTATAAATTAATTGTATGAATAAAAAAAGCTATGTGTAGATATAAGGCTCTATGCAGTGCAGATATCGGTTGGCACAAAGATGAGAAGATCAGGATTTCTCTGTGCATGGGATCTGTGGTGTGTGGAGCCTTTTGAGTGTGAATCGGAAAAGTTAAAGTCCTCTGTGGTACTGCGGATGTATGACGGGATTTACAGGGCTTAAAGGAAAGGGAAAATGATCATGAAAGAAAAAGTACAACTGACAAAACTGGCTCCAAACTGTGGCTGTGCAGCTAAGGTAGGACCGGGGACTCTGGCAGGAGTTCTTGGTGGGCTGCCAAAGTTCTGTGATCCGGATCTTCTGGTTGGAACGGACACTTCGGATGATGCTGCAGTTTACCGGGTGAGTGATGATCTGGCGCTGATCCAGACACTGGATTTTTTTACGCCTGTGGCAGATGATCCTTATGATTTCGGGCAGATCGCGGCGGCCAATGCATTGAGTGATGTGTATGCTATGGGTGGAACTCCGAAGACAGCTTTGAATATTGTGGCGTTTCCGAAGGATATGGATGTGGAGATCCTCGGGGAGATCCTGCGTGGTGGTGCAGATAAGGTGATGGAGGCTGGTGCGGTTCTTGCCGGTGGCCATACGATCCAGGATGATACACCAAAGTATGGGCTCAGTGTGACGGGTTTTGTAGATCCGAGGAAGTTCTGGAAGAATTTTGGAGCGCAGACCGGGGATAAGCTGATCCTGACGAAGGCGCTGGGTGCGGGGATCGTGAATACGGCGATCAAGGCGGATCTGGTGACGGAAGGTGCACGTAAGGCGGTTTTGGATTCCATGAAGAAACTGAACCGGGACGCCTGTGAGGTTTTTAAAGACTTTGAGGTTCATGCCTGTACGGATGTGACGGGGTTTGGTCTTGGGGGACATGCTACGGAGATGGCTGTGGCCAGTGACCGGACGGTTGTGATCGATACGGAGAAGTTGCCGGTGCTTCCGGATGTGGAGGAGTTTGCTTCTATGGGATTGATTCCGGGTGGGGCTTACAGGAACCGGGAGTTTGCTGAGAAAACCGGAGTGAAGAGTTCGGCGGTACTCTGGCGGGAGGATCTGGTGTTTGATCCGCAGACTTCTGGGGGATTGCTGGCGGCGGTTCCGGAGAGGGATGTGCCGGAGATCATGAAGCGGCTGGATGAGGCTGGTCTGCAGGCTGGGGTGATCGGTGAGGTTGTGGATCGGCAGGAGTGGACGTTGGTGCTCCGGTAGGAAATTAATTTACGAACGAATGTTTGGACGATAACGTCAGAGTGGATGGTTGCGTAGGGGGGATACTGCTGGGGAAAGTGGTGGAAGCAGAATGATGGATGGCGGATGGCGGACGACGGACGCCTGGGGGAGAGGATATCGGTCCGGGCAGGGACTCCGTCGGGGGATACTACTAGGACTCCGTGAGTCGGCTAAAAGCATTGCGGCAGGGCCAGAACTCGCCGTTGGCTCAGACAGCTGACCCTGCCGCAATAACGCCGACTTCCGCAGCCCAAGTAGTTATCACCCCTCCTCCGCAGCAGCCCAAACCGATATCCTCTCCCCCAGGCTGGTGCATCCAGCTGGCAGGAAAAATATAAAATGTGCGGAGAGTATGGTTGTGGGATGCAGAACAGGAAAATTACTGTTTACTGGTAATATTCCGCGAGGTGTTTTTTGTGAGCGAAGGTCACAGAAAACCCGAGCCATACTGCGCGAATTTATGTGATTAGCATAAATTCTGTGCACCGCGAAGCGTGTTACTGAGAATGGAGTGAACAGTAATTCAGGAAATATAGGCTCTGTATTTTTTTAATATATTGTTTGCCTGAGGGATAAAAGCATGGTATTATCATATGAGCGGAAATTGAGAAGACATAAAGAATACAAAAAACAAATATGTGACGGGAAAGGAAGAATTATGGAGAAACATAAACATGAGAGGAGTACATTTTCCGGGAAGATTGGATTTGTACTGTCTGCAGCTGGTGCTTCGGTAGGGCTTGGGAATATATGGAGATTCCCTTATCTGGCGGCAAAGTACGGCGGTGGAATTTTTTTACTGATCTATATCATTCTGGCATTGACCTTCGGATATTCTATGATCGTGGCAGAGACAGCTCTGGGACGTATGACAAAGAAAAGTCCGGTAGGTGCGTTTGGAACTTTTGGTAAATCAAAGTGGCTGTCTTTGGGCGGTTGGATCAATGCGATCATACCGGTTCTGATCGTGCCGTATTATTCCGTGATCGGTGGATGGGTAATTAAATACCTGGTGGAGTATGTAAAGGGAGGCAGTCAGACTCTTGCTGAAGACGGATATTTTTCTGCTTTTATAGCGGATGGATTTTCTACAGAAACCTGTTTCCTGTTTTTTACACTGCTTACGCTGGTGATCATTTATGCAGGTGTGCAGAATGGCGTGGAACGAGTTTCCAAATTAATGATGCCGATACTGGTATTCTTGTCTGTGGTCATTGTCATTTATTCGGTAACGAGGCCAGGAGCACTGGAAGGTGTGAAATATTTTCTGATACCAAATATCAAAAACTTCTCCTGGATGACAGTGGTTGCGGCAATGGGACAGATGTTTTATTCTCTGTCGATCGCGATGGGTATTCTGGTAACTTTTGGTTCCTATATGAAAAAGGATGTATCTATTGAAGGTTCTACACAAAATGTAGAAATTTTTGACACAGCGATCGCAATGATGGCAGGTCTGATGATCATTCCGGCAGTGTTTGCATTTTCCGGTGGAGATCCGGATACGTTACAGGCGGGACCGGCACTGATGTTTATTACGATTCCGAAGGTATTCGCAAGCATGGGATTTGGAACTCTGGTTGGAATCCTGTTTTTTGTACTGGTTCTCTGTGCAGCCTTGACCAGTTCTATTGCACTGACTGAGAGTGCAGTATCTACTTTTCAGGATGAACTGAAATGGGGACGCAAGAAGGCGACAGTATTTGTCGGAATTATCATGGTTGTTCTCGGAAGTCTTTCTTCTCTTGGCTATGGTCCTCTGGCGTGTGTTAAGATCATTGGAATGCAGTTCCTTGATTTCTTTGATTTCCTGACGAACTCTGTCATGATGCCGATCGCAGCGATTGCTACCTGTCTTCTGATATCCAGAGTAGTTGGTACAAAGAAGATTGAAGAGGAAGTACTGCAGGAAGGTGGTACTTTCCGCAGAAAAAGAATCTTTAATTTTATGATCCAGTATCTTTGCCCAATCTTTGCGGCAATCATTCTTTTCAGTTCTGTGGCAAATGCATTTGGATGGATTTCCATGTAAAAGACATAGGAGACCAAGAAAATTCCAACTTTACAAGTCTATACACCTGTGTTAAAATAGCAGGTGCGCAGCCAGGCCAGGTGATCGCGGCTGGACAGACGAAAGGGTCCAGACGAGGAAAGTCCGGGCTTCACAGGGCAGGATGCCGGATAACGTCCGGTGGAGGTAACTCCCAGACCAGTGCAACAGAAATAAACCGCCCCGTTTTGCGGGGTAAGGGTGGAAAGGCAGTGTAAGAGACTACCGCCGCTGTGGTAACAGAGCGGGCACATGTAAACTCCATTCGAAGCAAGACCGAGAAGAAAGCCATACGGCGGCCCGTCGTGCTTTCAGGTAGGTCGCTGGAGCCTTCTGGCAACGGAAGGCCTAGATAGATGATCACCCAACGACATAACCCGGCTTATCGGTCTGACTGTGTATGATAATAAGCACATAATAAAAGCAACTGTATTTTGCAGATCTGATCTGTGAAATATCAGTTGCTTTTTTGTGAAAAAACTTTTCTATGAAAACACAGCGCCCGGTCCCCGCGTCGATATTCAGGCCTTTGCAGGAGCTGTAGTAATACTTGGTCTGCGGGAGACTGCGTTATTTTTCAAAATCATGCTGTCTGAGCGACGTCAGGAGCGAGTTCATGATTTTGGAAAATGTTTTTAGCAGTCTTTCGCAGGCTTAGTATTACTAGGCTCCGAAACAGCCAAATATCGAAGTGGGGACCGGACGCGTCCGTTTGTTAATAATGCTCATATGAACTCTATTTATTCCGTTTACCTCTATATTTCTCCTCGCAATACTTACACCGGTAAACCTCATTCTCTTCATCTGCAAGAACAAAAATCTGATCCAGTCCCTGCTCGATGGAAGTAATGCAGCGAGGATTCTTGCACTTGATCACGTTCACAACCTGCTTCGGCAGCTTCAGCTCTTTCTTTGCAACGATCTTTTCGTCCTTGATGATATTTACGGTAATATTATGATCGATAAAACCAAGGATATCCAGATCCAGATCCTCGATGGGGCATTCAACCTTGATGATATCCTTTTTTCCCATTTTCTGGCTGCGGGCATTTTTGATGATAGCAACCGTACAGTCCAGCTTATCCAGCTTCAGGTCATGATAGATCGTCATTGCCTTGCCGGCTTTGATATGATCCAGAACATAACCCTCACGAAGAGCACCTACGTTTAACATGGCAGTTCCACCTCCAGTAATGTAAGAATCAGGGCCATACGGACATACACACCATACTGGACCTGTTTGAAATAAGCGGCACGTGGATCAGAATCCACTTCAACAGAAATCTCGTTAACACGTGGGAGTGGGTGGAGGACATACATATCCTTCGGTGCAAGCTCCATTTTCTGTTTGTCCAGAACATAGAAATCTTTCATGCGGACATAATCCTCTTCGTTGAAGAAACGTTCCTTCTGAACACGGGTCATGTACAGGATATCCAGATCCGGAAGTGCATCCTCCAGACGTTCCTCCTCGACAAACTCGACATTGTTGCGTTTCAGAACATCCTCACGGATATAGCTTGGAATACGAAGCTCCTCCGGAGAGATCAGAACAAATTTCACATTTTCATAACGGACCAGAGCCTCGATCAGAGAGTGAACGGTACGGCCGAATTTCAGGTCACCGCAGAGGCCGATGGTAATATTGTCAAGTCTGCCCTTCAGGGAACGGATAGTTAAAAGATCGGTTAATGTCTGGGTAGGATGCTGGTGGCCGCCATCACCGGCATTGATCACCGGAATGTTGGATGACATAGAAGCTACAAGCGGAGCACCCTCTTTCGGATGACGCATAGCACAGATATCTGCATAACAGGAAACAACGCGAATAGTATCGGCAACGCTTTCGCCTTTGGATGCGGAGCTGGAATCAGCAGAAGAAAAACCGAGAACCTTTCCTCCAAGATTCATCATGGCTGCTTCGAAACTTAAACGTGTACGTGTACTTGGTTCGTAAAACAATGTCGCAAGCCTTTTATCATCACAGGTATGCGCATACTTTTTTGGATTTTTCCCGATGTCGTCGGCGAGATTCAGAAGCTTATCAAGCTCTTCAACCGAGAAATCCAATGGACTCATTAAATGTCTCATGTTGTACCTCCAATTATTTACTGGAAATAAGATTCCTTCCAGTTATCATATAATATAACTGTGAGATTTTCAAGAGACTTTCCGAGGATTTTGTCGAAGAAGCCATTCGAAAAAGAGACCGGTAAAAAACCACAGAGGAGCATAGTCCAGCCGGATCACTCCTTTATACTGAAGCGGAACATGAGAATAATCCCAGGGACAGATGTGAAGCTTCTGAAAAAAAGATCCGCTTAAAAATTCCACGAAAAAAATCCCGCAGCTGTAAATGATCCCCCGTACCATAACCGGAAAGCGGGCAAGCTTGTAGTAAGCCGGACGGATCAGTGCTGCAAGTCCGTAAACAGGGAACATCAGAAGAGAGGTTTTGCCCATCATAGTAAAATGTCCGGTGACAAGAGAGTGCAGTCCTGTCCATAAGATCTCCAGACACCAGCCTGTAAAACCGCACAGAAAAAAATCCTTCTTTTGCATTTTAAAGCTCCTTCTCATCAGCAGAAATCCTGCGCTTTCCGGAAAAATGTCAGTTTAACTGAATTAAGAAAGTCCCCTGCGGGGTTGCGAATATCCGCCTGGACTTTAAATATATTTAACGTGGAAAAGCGTCTTTAATAGCCTTCCCTGCCTTGAAAAAAATATACACGTGGGTTATAATGAACAAAATTATTACTGCAAAGTGAAAAAGCAGTAATGGATCATCAACATATGCGGAAGGAGAAAACAGACGATGAATTATGAAGAAAGTCGTGCCTACATCAGAGCTGCGGAATTGAAAAAGGGAATTGTTCTGGGACTGGAAAATATGAGAGAACTGATGAGGCGGCTTGGAGATCCCCAGGATGAACTGAAGTATGTTCATGTAGCGGGAACTAACGGAAAGGGTTCTGTGATCGCATATCTGTATTCCGCTTTATCAGGTGCAGGTTACCGGGTCGGAAGATATATTTCCCCGGCGGTCTATTCCTACAGAGAGAGGATGGAGGTTAACGGAGAACCTGTCAGCAGAGAGAAATTTGCAGCATATGTGACAAGGATCGCGGAGGTGATCAATGAGATCGTAAAAGAGGGAAAACCGCATCCGTCAGTATTTGAAATTGAAACTGCAGCCGCATTTCTTTATTTTCGGGATGAGAAATGCGATCTGGTATTAATGGAAGTTGGTATGGGCGGTGATCTGGATGCCACCAACATTATAAGTACTACAGTTCTTTCCATTCTGGTATCCATCAGTATGGATCATACGGCATTTCTTGGAAATACCCTGGGCGAGATAGCAGAAAAAAAGGCCGGCATCATTAAACCGAACAGTCATATGGTAACTGTAAAGCAGCAGCCGGAGGCAGAGGCGGTCATACGAAGAATATGCGCAGAACAGAATGTGCCATACGAGGCAGCAGACCGGGACAGCGCAGAGGTACTGGAAGCATCCATAACCGGCCAGACCTTTCTTTATAAAGGAGAAAAATATACAATATCCCTGGCAGGTGCCTATCAGAAGGAAAATGCGGTGGCAGCGCTCCGGGCACTGGAAATCCTGAATGAACAGGGATATCCCACAACACTGGTCCAGAGACAGGATGGATTGAAACGTACTACCTGGCCGGGAAGATTTGCACTTCTCGGGACAGAACCGGATTTTGTGGTTGATGGAGCTCATAACCCTGCAGCGGCAGACATGCTGGCTGCATCCATTGAACGGTATTTTAAGGGAAAAAGGATCATCTACATCATGGGAATGTTCCGTGACAAGGATTACCGCAAGGTCATCCGGAAAACAGAAAAATACGCAGATACCATCCTGACGATTGCGGCACCGGATAACCCCAGGGCTCTGACCCCGCAGGAGCTGGCAGATGCGGTGCGGGAATTTCATTCTGATGTAAGGCCATTTGACAGCATCGAAGCCGCAGTGGCAGAGGCCTATCAGCTGGCAGGAAAAGAGGATGTGATCATTGCTTTTGGTTCCCTGGCGTTCCTGGGGGATCTTACAGAAATTATCAGGAAACATAACGGAGGAAACCAATGACGGATTTGGAAAGATACAGAGACGAGATCGATGAGATCGACAGTGAGATCGTACGTCTCTTTGAAAAACGAATGAAGGTGAGTGAGGAAGTCGCTGAATATAAAATAAAAACCGGTAAGCAGGTACTGGATCCGGCACGTGAGAGCCAGAAGATCCATACGCTGAAAAACAAGGCCCACGGGGACTTTAACAGCCTCGGCGTGCAGGAGCTTTTCCGTCAGATCATGGCCATCAGCCGTAAGAGACAGTACCAGCTGTTGACAGAGCATGGGATTTACGGAGAGCGCAATTTCACAACTGTGAAGCATGTTCCCCTTGAAAACGCAACGGTTGTGTTCCAGGGTGTAGAGGGAGCCTACAGCTATGCGGCTATGCGGCAGTACTTTGGGAAAAATATCGAAAGCTACCATGTAAAAACATGGAGGACAGCTATGGAGGATGTAACCCATGGCAAGGCCGATTATGCGGTACTTCCTATTGAGAATTCTACTGCAGGTATCGTGGCTGATATCTATGACCTTCTTATGGAGTACAAGCTGTATATCGTAGGCGAGCAGATCATCCGTGTGGATCATGTGCTTCTGGGCATGCCGGATGCACAGATAGGGGATATCAGGGAAGTCTGCTCTCATCCTCAGGGGCTTGCCCAGTGCAAGGCATTTCTGGAGGAAAACCCTTCCTGGAAAAAGAAGGAAGTGGAAAACACCGCGGGCGCGGCCAAAAAGGTCAGTGAGGTGGGGGACAAAGGCGTGGCAGCTATCGCAAGCCGTGAGGCTGGTGAGGTATTCGGTCTGAAGGTCCTTGCAGAAAATATCTGCAGAGAAAAAGCAAACTCTACACGTTTTATTATTGTAAGCAGGAAACCGGAATACGAGGAAAAGGCCGGGAAGATCAGCATCTGTTTTGAGCTGCCTCATGAAAGCGGAACTCTTTACAACATGCTTTCACATATTATCTACAACGGACTGAACATGACCAAAATTGAATCCCGTCCGATTCCGGGAAAATCCTGGGAATACCGTTTTTTCGTGGATTTCACAGGGAAACTTGGCGAAAGCGCTGTGGAGAATGCGTTAAGAGGAATCGAGGCGGAGGCGAATGTTCTCCGTGTTCTTGGAAATTATTAAGAGACAGAGGAGCTAAATTATTATGTTGGCAAGAATTCAGGAATGTATCCTTTACCGTGGATTTTCAAACGGTGAGATACTGGACGATATGACAGAACTTATTAATCTTTATGAAGCAGATGAAGAAGCACTCAAGGCAAGAGAAGACCAGTTTTTCAAAAGTGTCAACGGGCTGGTGGAGCTGGCAGGAATGTACGGTTTTTCCGGAAATATCTGGCATACATATCTTACCTTCCTTCTGGTAAATCATGAGAACGCTTTCAGTATGGCAAGCGAGATACGAGGAGCGATCAAGGGCAGCATTAACGACCTGGCAAAAAATGATTTCCAGATTTTCAAGGAATTGTATGATTTTGACATCACGGTCTTTGATAAAGTGTTCGGAACTGTATGCTGCAGGGTGATCTGTGATTACCAGACACCGGATGAGAACAGCAAGCTCTTTAATACCAGGATCCGTGACCGTATCTGTCAGATGAGCAAAACCCTGGCAGCAGCCACCACAACCGAAGAATTTATGGATGATATGGTATCCTTCTATAAAGATTTCGGTGTTGGCAAGCTTGGTCTTCATAAGGCATTCCGTATCGGCCACGATGAGGAGGGAAAGGTGGAAATCCAGCCTATCACAAGGATCGCACATGTGAAGATCGATGATCTGGTAGGATATGAGATCGCCAAGAAAAAGCTCATTGATAATACAGAGGCATTTGTACAGGGGAGAAAGGCGAACAACTGTCTGCTCTTTGGTGATGCGGGAACCGGTAAATCTTCCAGTATCAAGGGAATCCTGAATCAGTATTATGATCAGGGACTTCGTATCATTGAGGCCTATAAGCATCAGTTCCAGGATCTTAATGAAGTCATCGCCCAGATCAAAAACCGTAACTATCGTTTTATCATTTATATGGATGATCTTTCCTTTGAGGAATTTGAGATCGAATATAAATACCTGAAAGCCGTGATCGAGGGCGGTCTTGAGAAAAAACCGGACAATGTCCTGATCTATGCCACAAGCAACCGGCGTAATCTTGTCCGTGAGCGTGCCACAGATAAGCTGGAGATCGCAGATGACAATGATCTGCATTCCTCCGACACCGTGCAGGAGAAGCTTTCCCTGGTATATCGTTTTGGCGTCCGTATCTACTTTGGCAAACCGGACAAAAAACAGTTCCAGGAGATCGTCCGCACACTGGCAGCCCGTTATGGAGTTACCATGCCGGAGGAGGAGCTTCTTCTGAAAGCCAACCAGTGGGAGATCTCTCACGGCGGACTGACCGGACGTGCAGCGCAGCAGTTTATTGATTACATTGTGGGAACAGAGGAAGAAAAAAAGAAATAGTTTACCTGTGTATTGGGGGAAAGGATGAAAAACTATGGCGGTGACAACCTTTGCAGCAATTGATATAGGCTCCTATGAAGTCAGTATGAAGATCTTTGAAATGTCAAAGCGGATCGGCTTCCGGGAGATCAATGATGTCCGTTACCAGCTGGAGCTGGGCCGTGGAACTTATGCTGCAGGACGGCTAGAGATGGAGACTGTGGATGAGCTCTGCGAGATCCTTAATGATTTTAAACGCATGATGGCTGAATTTGGGGTAGAAAGCTGGCGTGCGTGTGCAACAAGCTCTCTCCGTGAGCTGGAAAATCCGGTGATCATCCTGGAGCAGATCTATCAGAGAACCGGTATCCGGGTAGAGATTCTGAGTAATGCGGAACAGCATTTTCTGGGATATAAATCCATTGCTGCCATTGAATCCGGCTTCAAAAAGGCTATTCAGAAGGGGACGGCGATCCTGGATATCGGAGGAGGAAATCTGCAGATCTCTCTCTTTGACAAAGATGCTCTGGTGCTGACCCAGAGTATCCGTATGGGAAGTCTTCGTATCCGCGAACGTCTGAAAGAACTGGAGAAAACAACTCCACATTATGACCGGCTGATAGAGGAATTTATCCGAAATGATCTGATAAGCTTTCAACGTCTTTATCTTAAAGACAAGGAAATCTCCAATCTGATCCTGATGGGAGATTTTCTCACAGATACGATCTTTCAGGACAGATCCGGAGAGAATATCATCACAAAGGAGGAATTCCTGAAGAAATACGAGACCATTGTAAACATGTCCGATCATGACCTTGCCGAATCCATGGAGTTGGAACCGGAATATGCGTCTCTGATCGTGCCGAACATGGTTATCATCCGAAACTTTATAGAAATCTTTCAGGCAGAAGCACTCTGGATTCCGGGTGTTTCTCTTCTGGACGGGATTGCCTATGACCATGCGGAAAAAAACAAATATCTGAAAAGTGTACACAATTTTGAAAATGATATCCTGGTGGCATCCAGGAACATTGCCAAAAGGTATTCCAGCGGAAAGAACCACATTGCAGGAACTACCGATGTGGCACTGGATATTTTTGACAGCACAAGGAAGATCCACGGCATGGGAAAACGTGAACGGCTTCTTTTGCAGATTGCAGTTCTTCTTCATGACTGCGGAAAATATATCAGTATGAGTGAGGTGGCAGAATGCTCTTACCGGATCATCATGGCTACGGAGATCATAGGTCTTTCCACAGAGGAGCGGCAGGTGATCGCTAGTGCGGTGAGGTACAATACCAGAGAATTCGGCTGCTACAAAGAGATCAACCGTGAAACATCCATGAGCAGGGAAAATTATCTCCTGACTGCGAAGCTGACCGCGATTCTCCGCCTGGCCAATGCTATGGACAGAAGCCATTACCAGAAGGTAAAAGCGCTTAATGTAACCTTAAAAGACAGGATCCTTTACCTGGTGGTGGATTCCGCAAGGGATGTTTCTCTGGAACTGGGGCTTCTGAAAGATAAAAAGGAATTTTTTGAAGAGGTGTTTGGAATCCGGCTTGTAATGAGACGGAAGGGAAGAAGATAACGGAGGAGGTTTTTGTATGAAATTTAAGGAATTTGACAAACCGGAATATTTTGTAAACAGAGAACTGAGCTGGATCAAATTTGATGATCGTGTGCTCAGTGAAGCCAGAGACAAAAATCTACCTCTGTTTGAGAGACTGAAATTTTTGAGTATCACCTCATCCAATCTGGATGAATTTTATATGGTCCGTGTTGCATCCCTGAAGGATCAGGTTCATGCAGGGTACAAAAAAACAGATATTGCAGGAATGACAGCCAAGGAACAGCTGAAAGCCATCAGCCGGCAGACACATGATCTTGTTCACGTACAGTACAGTACATTAAACCGGTCTCTGGTCCCTGCACTTGAAAAAGCAGGACTTCATGTGATCTTTGAGCACGAGGCATTTTCCGAGAAGCAGAAAGAATTTGTGGATCAGTATTTTGAAGACAATGTATATCCGGTCCTGACACCAATGGCAATGGATTCTTCCAGACCGTTTCCTCTGATCCGTAATAAAACGTTGAATATCGGAGCACTTCTTTCCAAAAAAGATACCAAAAAAGGAAAAGAAGAGATTGATTTTGCCACTGTACAGGTGCCTTCTGTACTTCCGAGAGTAGTGATCATTCCATCTGAGAAAAAAGGCCATACAACCGTAACACTTCTGGAACAGATCATTGAGCGCAACATCGATAAGCTGTTCTTAAGCTATGATGTGATCTGTGCCCATCCGTACAGGATCATGCGTAATGCGGATCTTCCTATTGACGAGGATGAGGCAGAGGATCTTCTGGTTGAGATCCAGAAACAGCTGAAAAAGCGCCAGTGGGGAGAGGTGATCCGCCTGGAAGTGGAAGATAAGATGGATCCGCGGCTTCTGGATATTCTGAAAATGGAGTTTCAGGTTCATGGAGATGATATCTTTTTTATCAACGGACCTCTGGATCTGACCATGCTGATGAAGGTTTATGGTATTGACGGATACGATCAGTTCAAGGAACCGAAATACAAACCGGCAGCAGTGCCTGCATTTCAGAATGATAAAGATATTTTTCAGGTGATCAGGGAGGGTGATGTGTTCCTGCATCATCCGTATATGAGCTTTGATCCGGTGGTGAATTTCGTGCGTCAGGCGGCAAAGGACCCGGATGTACTGGCAATCAAGCAGACCCTGTATCGCGTCAGCGGCAATTCACCCATCATCGCGGCACTTGCTCAAGCCGCAGAAAACGGCAAGCAGGTTTCTGTTCTTGTAGAGCTGAAAGCGCGTTTTGATGAGGAAAACAATATCGTCTGGGCAAAAATGCTGGAAAAGGCAGGCTGTCATGTGATCTATGGTCTGGTGGGCCTGAAAACACACAGTAAGATCACTCTTGTTGTGAGAAGAGAAGAAAACGGGATCCGCAGATATGTGCATCTGGCAACCGGAAACTATAACGATTCCACAGCCAAGCTTTATACAGACTGTGGTATATTTACCTGTGATGAACGGTTTGGAGAGGATGCAACTGCTGTGTTCAATATGCTTTCCGGATATTCCGAGCCGAAGCGCTGGAATCGCCTGATCGTTGCACCGATCTGGATGAAGGACCGTTTTGTAAAAATGATCGAAAGAGAAGCGGAGCATGCGAAAAAGGGAGAAGAGGCTCACATTGCGGCAAAGATGAATTCTCTGTGCGACCCTGAGATCATTGCAGCGCTGTATTATGCTTCTTCCTGTGGGGTCAGGATCGATCTTCTGATCCGCGGCATCTGCTGCCTGAAGGTGGGCATTCCGGGTATCAGCGAAAATATTCACGTGCGTTCGATCGTTGGTAATTTCCTGGAGCACAGCCGTATTTTCTATTTCCGCAATGGAGGTTCCGATGAAATCTATATGGGAAGTGCGGATTGGATGCCACGTAACCTTGACCGTCGTGTGGAGATTGTTTTCCCTGTGGAAGATGAGCGGATCAAGGAAGAGATCATGCATGTGTTGGATCTGGAATTCCGTGACAATGTAAAAGCACATATCCTGCAGCCCTCCGGTTTGTATGAGAAGCAGGACAAACGTGGCAAAACGCTGATAAATTCCCAGATGGAATTCTGCAGGGAGGCTACCGAGCGGGCAAAGGCAGCAAAAAAGGAGAAAAAAGAAAAGAAGAGAGTTTTCGTACCGGCTGAACCGGCGCAGGATATTATAAAATAGTAAAAGAAAAGGACAGCCTGTCATATCAATTTATGATACAGCTGTCCTTAAATAATGTTCTCAAAGATTATCCATATTATGTCAATACTGCATGATATTCAGAAAACCTGACAGCATGCGGGCGTTTCTAATAACACTTCTTGCAGGCTTTATACCCTGCAGCTTCAGCCTGGGAGCGTGTCATTTCTGTGGCATTATCCGGATTCATATTTCCACAGTTAGGGATCCGGTGGTACTTGCTTCCGGTAGCGGAGATCCAGACCATATCACCCACTGGCTCCGGATCGGCCTGCACTCCGGTCTGAGGATCTGCAGCAGCCGAATCAGAAGATCCATAGCCGGACGCACCGGAATCCTTATAAGCGGAGGAAGGCTGTGTGCCGGTATCCGATTCATCTCCAGCAGAATAATCATTACAGGGACTCTGGTTCCACTGGATATTGTTTCCGTCGCTGACTGCGATCACCGTACCCTGCTCATCAGTACGAAATACCTGTATTCCCATATCCGCAAGCTTATCCATGGTATCCTTATGAGGATGTCCGTAGGAATTGCCGGCGCCGCAGCTGATCACTGCATATTCCGGAACAGTCTTCTGAAGCAGATCCCAGGTGGTGGCAGTGGCAGAACCGTGATGTCCCGGAACGATCACATCGCAGGAAAGATCAAGTCCCAGATCACAGATCGCTTCCTCCCCGGCAGATTCTGCATCCCCAGTAAAAAGAAAATGGTTATTTCCGTTTTCCAGCCGGATCGCAACAGAATTGTCGTTATCGTTGCTGCTGATCGATTGAGGAGAAAGCACCGTAAATTTTCCGCCTCCGAAAGTAAAATCCGTTCCGGGCTCCGGATGCTGCACAGTTAATCCCTGAGCGGCAACACTGTTTTCAAAAGATTGATAGATCTTTGTATCCTGTACATAATCTGCACCGATCACATTTTTTACGGAAAAGCTGTCCAGGCATCCTACAAGACCAGCCACATGGTCCTCGTCATAATGGGAGGAGATCATATAGTCAATGATGGAAATATTCTGTTTCTGCAGATAGGAAACCACGAAACTGGAATGTCCTCGGTCACCGCCGTCATACAGGAGATTCTGCCCCTGTGACTGGACCAGGATCGAAAGCCCCTGCCCTACATCCAGAAAGTGTACAGCCATTGTTGTGTCAGCAGAAGCAGCCTCGGCTGTGTAAGCAGCAGAGGGAACTCCTGCGACTGTTAGCAGAACAAGCAGCAGAGAAAGAAAAAATGTCTGCAGCTTTCTGCGAAAAGAATGTTTGTGATGCATGAGAAGTCACCCCTTATCTTAAGTATTTTCAGGGGAAATTATAAAACAGAAGAGAAAGAAATGCAAAATAATATATGTGAAAATACAGAAAACAGATAAACAGGAAGAACGAAATTTTTATATGCAATGTTCAGAGCAAAGTTTGAAAGCAATAACAGGAAAAAGTGAAGTATAACAATCACAAAAAAGCAGTCAGAATAAAAATTCTAACTGCTTTCAGTTGATAGCCAGTACGGGAATCGAACCCGTGTTTCCGCCGTGAGAGGGCGGCGTCTTAACCCCTTGACCAACTGGCCATATTCATTTGTGTCGTTTGCTCTTGATTTCTGTTGTTTCCCGCAACTGACTTCGTTAGTATATAATACTTTTTTACAAAATGCAAGCACTTTTTTTCTTTTTTTGAAAAAAATTTTCACCCTGTTTTTTGACAATTTTTTTGACGGAAAAATCTATTGATGATATGATAGATACAAAATGAAATGGAATAAAAAAATATAAAGAGGAAGAGTATGGATTACAGAAAAAAGAAAAGTTTGATATGGAAGGGAGAATCCTTTCTTTTTGTTGTGGTACTGCTGGTTTTTGGCGCGATCTTTGCGGCGATCCACACAGGGGGGCTGATCCAGAAGCAGGACAGTGTACAGCTTCTTAACAAAGGATGGTACTACATAAAAGACGGAAAAAAACAGGAGATCACCCTGCCTGCGGAAATTCCGGCAAAAACAGGTGAAAAGCTGATCCTGTACAATGAAAGTCTGGGAGCGGAAAGCAGAGGGATGACCGTGGTTTCTACAGGAGCCCAGTACGATCTGGTGATACGCCTGAATGGAAAGATCCTGTATGAATATAAGGAGGCCATGTTTTCCAAAAATGTGCAGATGCGTTCCAAGGTGCAGTGCATCGCCGCTCTGGGTAATGACACAGAGGGAAAAGTCCTGACGTTCAGCTATTCTGCGCCTCAGAGAGGAAAATATGTTATAGAGCCGGTATGCATAGGAACCGGAAGTGCAATAGCCTGGTATCAGATCAGAAAAGCAGCCATTCCTTTAGGGGCGGCAACGATCATGATCGTATTAAGTATGATCGCCCTGTGCATCTGCATCTATATGAGAATAAGGCAGATGCCGGACAGACGGTTCCGGGATGTGGCACTGTTCCTTATGATGTGCAGTATCTGGCTGGTGACGGACTCATCACTGGCACAAAGCTACAGCAGATGCCCCGAAGTATTATGTCTCATTTCTTTTTATATGTTCATGCTGCTGGCAGTTCCGATGCTGCGTTTTTTGCAGAATATCGGAAACATGAAAAAATACAGGCTCCTGGATCTTGGAATCTTTACATTTTATCTGAATGCTGTTTTACAGGGAGTTCTGGTGATCCTGGGAGCCTTTGAATTTAAGGATATGTTGTTTGTAACACATATCCTGCTGGTTGTGTGGGTCCTGATATCAGCGGTACTTCTGATCCGGGAGTACCGGAAGCATAAACAGCGTGAGATACATCTGCTTCTCATTGCATATATCATCGTGGGAGCAAGCGGTATCATAGCGCTGATCCTGTACTGGCTGTTCGAGATTTCCTACTATGGATCCATTTTTGAATTGGGAAATCTTGTGTTTCTTGTGCTGGTCATTGCAGACGCAGTCATGATGATGGCAGACAACGTCCGTTACCGTCTGGAATCCCAGGCTTACGAACGACTGTCCAGAGAGGATGGGATGACAGGACTTGAGACGAGAGCCAATTTTGAGAAAAAACTGGAAAGTATTTCCGCAGATATGGGCAGATACCGGGATATCCTTCTTATGTATATCGATATCGATCAGCTTCGCGTGATCAACGAAGAATACGGACGGGCTGCAGGAGACGAGATGGTGGTGATCTCGGCCAGATGTGTGGAGAACGTTTTCCGGGAAAAAGGAACCTGCTACCGCATCGGCGGGGATGAATTTGCGGTTCTGGTCTATGATCCGGAAGTACCGGACGAATTCTGGTCGGAACGCCTGAAAGAAGAACTCCGGAATATCGGGAGAGGATGCAGACATCGTTTTTCGTTGTCCCTGGGATGCAGCCATCTGCGAAATAAGGATGGCTCTCTGAAATCCATGGGAGAATGGAAATATGAGGCAGACAGGAAGCTTTATGAGAACAAAAAGAAGGGGGATTTGAAAAATGGAGTATATTAACTGTTTTCAGATCACATCCCTTGTTTTGGTGACGATGATCGCGATATATTATTTTTCTCATAAAAGACTGAACAATGCGGAAAACAGGAATTTTGTATGTTTTCTGGCTTTCAGCGGCGTTTACGTGCTGCTGGATATGCTGAGTGCGGTGATCGCGGGAGGCGGCAGCAGCGAAGGCTGCAGAATGTCAGCGCTGGTCCTGACGCTCTATTATTTCTGTGATGTCATACTTACCTACGGGCTTTTCTGCTACATTCGGATCATCACCGGAAGACAGAAGGAGAAATATAAATGGCTGAAAACCGGTTGGGTGGTCCTGCCAGCTGCAATGCTGCTGGCAGTTACAGCAAACTTACGGACGGGATGGCTTTTTTATTTTGACCAGGAAGGTAGATTTATCCGGGGAAGTTTTCATTTTCTGCTCTATGGATATGTATTCTTTTTTATGCTGGTGATCGTTGCATTTATGTTACTTTATGGAAAAACAGCAGAAAAAGAAATACGGCGCACCATATGGAGATTTTGGTTTATCGAAGCAGCCTGCCTGTTTCTCCAGATTGCCGCGGAAAGAATACTGCTTACCGGCTTCGGACTTTCTGTAGGACTTTGGCTGATCTATCTTACTATGAACAATCCAGGTGAATATACGGACAGTATGACAGGTTTATTTGACAAACAGTATTTTGACAAATGGATCGGAGAAAAGCTCTATCGAAAAGAAAGCTTTCATCTGCTTGCTGTGGATGCCCGCAATATGAAGCAGATCAACCGGATCTACGGTACCAGAGTGGGAGATCAGCTGCTGATCCGGGCGGCGAAGGGATTTCGGGAGATCACGGATTCAGTGCAGATCTTTCGTATCACAGGCAATTGCTTTCTGGCAGTGCTGGACTCGCTGACAGATTATGAAAAAGCCAGAGATGGCATAGAAGAATTTCTGAAAAAGCCGTTTTTTATCGAAAACGAAAAGGTGTCGTTCCATGCTGCAATCTGCGGGATCATGAATGCGGAAAAACTGGAAAAAGAGGATAGTATTCTTTCTTATATTGAATATATGATCTCTCTGATACAGAACCGTCAGGATACGGTCCTGATTCAGTCGGACAGCAAGATCCTGGAGGGCTTTCGCTATGAACAGGAAGTGGAGCATTTTCTTCAGAAGGCTGTGAAAGAGGATCTGTTTGAAGTATATTATCAGCCGGTATATTCTATAAAAAACCAGGATTTTATTACTCTGGAGGCACTGAGCCGGCTGAAACATCCTGCTCTGGGAATGATCCCGCCGGATGTGTTTATCGGGATCGCGGAAAAACAGGGAATGATCTCTGCAGTGGGATGTCTTCAGCTTCACAAGGTCTGCCGTTTTATAAAAGAACATGAATATATCATGAAGAAGATCCGGAATGTGAAATTCAATCTTTCTCCTTCCGAACTGATGAAACCCGGATACAGCCATGTGCTTATCGGGATCATACAGGGGTATGGATTAGATCCGGGATATTTTCAGTTTGAGATCACGGAAAACGTGGCAACCGAATACAGCGAAAGCTTCTGCACAGCCATTGATGATTTTGCAGAAGTGGGGATCCACATGTGCCTGGATGATTTCGGTTCCGGTTATGCAAATCTGAACGCAGTTCTTCGCATCCCGTTTTCAGCAGTAAAAATGGACCGTTCTCTTTTGTCCGGGGTCAGCAGCGATCCTCAGACGGCTACCTTTTATCGCAGCATTGTCATGATCCTGCAGCATATGGGATATAAGGTGATCGCAGAAGGCGCTGAGACCGAAAAGGAGGTAAAGCTTCTGGAAAAATGGGGTGTGGATATGATACAGGGATATTATTTTTCCAGGCCCCTGTGCGAGGAGAAGCTTCTGGAAAAAATTTCCTGAAATGATCAGAAACAGGCGGAAAACATGCTTTCATAAAAAGCAGGGGTTTCCGCCTGTTGTATTCTGGCAGACACAAATTGCTTGAAGTTTACAGATACTTTTGATAGAATAGATAGGCTGTGGCGGCTGAAGAAAGCGATTTTTCGGAAGACCGGTTCCTTGAACTGCCACGCGTATCTTTTGGAAAAATTGCAGAGAAAAGATGATCATGTGGACTTTACAAGTACATATATTTTGAGTATAATACAAACAAACGTTCGAGTATAAAAAGAAAGGAATCAGTGGAATGGCAAAAAAAGACACTTATGATGCGGGCAGTATCTCTGTCCTGGAGGGCCTCGAGGCCGTGCGAAAGCGCCCCGGTATGTATATCGGAAGCGTATCCAGAAAGGGACTGAACCATCTGATATATGAGATCGTAGACAATGCGGTGGATGAGCACCTTGCAGGGTACTGCAGCCGTATCCATGTAGTTCTTGAGAAGGACGGTTCCTGTACAGTAGAAGATAATGGACGAGGGATCCCGGTGGATATGCATGCCAAGGGAATATCTGCGGAGCGTCTTGTTTTTACAACCCTTCATGCAGGCGGTAAGTTTGACAATTCCGCATATAAGACAAGCGGCGGACTTCATGGTGTAGGTTCTTCCGTAGTGAACGCATTATCTACGTATCTGGATATTAAGATCAGTCGTGATGGTTATATACATCATGACCACTATGAGAGAGGAATCCCTACCATTGAACTGGAAGCAGGACTTCTCCCCAAATTAGGGAAGACCAGAGGTACCGGAACCTGTGTGAATTTCCTTCCGGATCCGGAGATTTTTGAGAAAACAAGATTCGGAGCAGCAGATGTAAAGAGCCGTCTTCATGAGACTGCCTATCTGAATCCGGAGCTTACTATCCATTTTGAGGATCGAAGAGGGGACACTCCTGAGGATATCGAGTATCATGAGCCGGAGGGGATCGTAGGCTTTATCCGTGACCTTAACAAGAATGCACAGTCTCTCCATGATCCGGTTTATTTTAAAGGAGAGGCAGACGGAATCCAGGTGGAAGTTGCTTTTCAGTTTACCAATGAGTTCCGTGAGAACGTTCTAGGATTCTGCAATAATATCTACAATGCAGAGGGAGGAACTCATCTGACCGGATTTAAGACTACCTTCACAACGGTAATGAACACCTATGCACGTGAGATCGGTGTACTGAAGGATAAAGACCCCAATTTTACAGGTGCAGATATCCGAAACGGAATGACTGCTGTAGTCTCCATCAAGCATCCGGCACCCCGCTTTGAGGGACAGACCAAGACCAAGCTGGATAACCAGGACGCATCCAGAGCCACCGGTAAGGTAGCAGGAGAACAGCTGGTACTGTTTTTTGACCGAAATCTGGAAACACTGAAGATCGTCCTTTCCTGTGCGGAAAAGGCAGCCAAGATCCGTAAGACCGAGGAGCGTGCCAAGACAAACCTTCTTACCAAACAGAAATACTCTTTTGATTCCAACGGCAAGCTGGCCAACTGTGAGAAGAAGGATCCGTCACTGTGTGAGATCTTTATCGTAGAGGGAGATTCCGCCGGCGGTTCGGCCAAGACAGCCAGAGACCGTAACTATCAGGCGATCCTTCCGATCCGCGGTAAGATCCTCAACGTAGAGAAGGCTACCATCGACAAGGTGCTGGCCAACGCAGAGATCAAGACTATGATCAATGCCTTTGGCTGCGGTTTTTCCGAAGGCTACGGAAATGATTTTGATATCACGAAGCTTCGTTATGACAAGATCGTGATCATGGCCGATGCGGATGTGGATGGTGCTCATATCTCTACTCTGCTTCTGACCTTGTTTTACCGTTTTATGCCGGAGCTTATCTATGAGGGACATGTGTATATTGCCATGCCACCTCTTTATAAGGTAATGCCGAAGAAGGGGCAGGAGGAATATCTCTACGATGACAAGGCTCTTGAGAAATACCGTAAGAGCCATAAACCGGGAAGCTTCACGCTCCAGAGATACAAAGGTCTCGGTGAGATGGACGCCCAGCAGCTCTGGGAGACTACCCTGAACCCTGAGACAAGAATGATGAAGCGTGTGGAGATCGAAGATGCCCGCATGGCCTCCGATGTGACAGAGATCCTGATGGGAAGCGATGTTCCGCCACGTAAGGCCTTTATCTATGAGCATGCAACAGATGCAGAGCTGGATATTTGATTGGGAGAATAAACTATGAATACGAAACAGGACAATATCATCCGCACCGATTATGCGGAGATCATGCAGAAATCATATATCGATTATGCCATGAGCGTTATCATTTCCAGAGCACTGCCGGATGTACGTGACGGACTGAAGCCGGTACAGCGCCGTACCCTTTACGATATGTATGAGTTGGGTATCCGTTACGACCGCCCGTACCGTAAATGTGCCCGTATCGTAGGAGATACTATGGGTAAATATCATCCCCACGGTGACAGCTCCATTTATGATGCGCTTGTAGTCATGGCGCAGGAATTTAAAAAGGGTCGTACATTGGTGGACGGACATGGAAACTTTGGTTCCATCGAGGGAGACGGAGCCGCAGCCATGCGATACACAGAGGCCCGCCTGGAGAAGCTGACCCAGGAGGTTTTTCTGGAAGATCTGGATAAGAACGTTGTGGACTTTATGCCGAACTTTGATGAAACAGAGAAGGAGCCGGTAGTACTTCCGGTGCGTATTCCAAACCTCCTTGTAAACGGAGCAGATGGAATAGCCGTTGGTATGGCTACCAGCATCCCGCCGCATAACCTGGGCGAAGTGGTGGATGCTGTGAAGGCATACATGAAGAATAATGATATCAGCACCCGTGGGCTGATGCGTTATCTCAAGGGCCCGGATTTTCCGACAGGTGGTATCGTAGTAAATAAGGACGACCTTGTAAAGATCTATGAATCCGGAACAGGTAAGCTCCGTATCCGTGGACGGGTGGAAATAGAGAAGCTGAAGGGCGGTCGCCAGCAGCTGGTGATCACAGAGATTCCTTACACCATGATCGGTGCAAACATCGGAAAATTCCTTAATGATATCGCAACCCTGGTAGAGACCAAGAAGACCACAGATATCGTGGATATTTCCAACCAGTCTTCCAAGGAGGGAATCCGTATCGTTCTGGAACTGAAGCGCGATGCAGACGTGGAGAACCTTACCAACATGCTCTATAAGAAGACCCGACTGGAGGATACCTTCGGTGTCAACATGCTGGCAGTTGCAGACGGAAGACCGGAAACACTGGGACTGAAGCAGATCATTGCTCACCATGTGGACTTTGTATTTGAAGTAAATTCCAGAAAATATACAACCCTTCTTGCCAAGGAACAGGAGAAACGGGAGATCCAGGAAGGCCTTATCAAAGCCTGTGATGTCATTGATCTGATCATCGAGATCCTCCGTGGTAGCAAGAGCCGTGACCAGGTAAAGAAATGTCTGACCGACGGTATCACAGAAGGGATTAAATTCAAGACCAAGACATCCGAAAAAGCGGCAAAATCCTTGAAATTCACAGAAAAACAGGCCGCAGCTATCCTGGACATGCGTCTTTACAAGCTGATCGGTCTGGAGATCGATGCTCTGATGAAGGAGCATGAGGAAACCATGAAGAACATTGCTGCTTATGAGGATATCCTGAATAATTATGACTCCATGGCAGCAGTGATCATGGGTGAACTGGATCAGATCAAGAAGGAATACGGCAGTAAGCGTAAGACTTCCATTGAAAACGCAGAGGAAGCTGTTTATGAGGAGAAGAAGATGGAAGAGACCGAAGTCTGCTTCCTGATGGATCGTTTCGGATATATGCGTCTCATTGACAAGAATGCCTACGAGCGTAATAAGGATGCCGCTCATGCAGAGAGCCGTTATGTCTTTACCTGCATGAATACGGACAAGATCTGTATCTTTACAGATACCGGCAAGCTCCACACCGTGAAGGCAGAGGATATCCCGCTGGTACGTTTCCGTGATAAAGGTGTTCCGGCAGATAATCTGGGTAATTATGACAGTACTTCCGAGCAGATCCTTTATGTGGCACCGCTGAGTCAGGTAGCAGCCTCCACAGTGCTCTTTGTTACAGAGAATGGCATGTGCAAGCTGGTAAAAGGAGAAGAGTTCCGTGTTTCCAAGCGTACCATTGTTTCCACCAAGCTTGCAGAGGATGACCGCCTTGTATTCGTAGGAGCAGCCGATGAGATGGATCAGGTTGTGTTCCAGTCTGAGAAAGGTTACTTTCTCCGTATCATGAAAACCGAGATCTCCGTCACTAAGAAAAACGCTATGGGTGTCCGCGGCATGAAGCTTACCGGCGAAGACCGGATCCACCACGCCTATCTCCTGGAAAGCCGCCAGGAATATGCCATTGAATATCATGATAAGCCGTATGTGCTGAATAAAGTTAAGCTGGCTAAGAGAGATACGAAGGGTGTGAAGCCGAGGATATAAAAGACGCGAAGAGGATTGCGGATAACTGGCAGATAGGATATGATAGGGTTATATGAAAATGGGAGGCGTTAAAAATGCGATATGATCTTCCGGAAAGAGTTATAAGAGAACTATTTTCATTTGCCACAAAACATTCTGTCAGAAAGATCATCCTCTTTGGGTCCCGTGCAAGAGGAAACAATACAGAAAGAAGTGATGTAGATATTGCTGTATATGGAGGAGATTTTGATTCCTTTTACTGGGATATCAAAGAAAATATCCATTCACTTCTGATGTTTGATGTAATTAATGCAGATGCTTCAATTTCTGAAGAACTCAAAAAAGAAATTAAAAAGGATGGAGTTGTGATCTATGAAAAAGCTTGATAATTTTTCTAATTGTCTTACTATATTAAGAAATGCAGATTTCAAACTTGCGGATAACAACGATATTTACAGAACCGGCGTGATCGGACAGTTCAACCTGACTTTCGAGCTTGCCTGGAAAGCTCTTCAGGAGATCCTGCGACTCCACGGGGCAGAAGGAGCAGACACCGGTTCACCGAGAGAAATCCTGCAGCTTGGCTATAAGCTGGGCTTCGTAAACGATTCAGCAGTGTGGCTGCTCATGCTGAAAAAGCGTAACACATCTGTCCATATATATAATGAGCAGGAAGTAGATGAGATGATCCTGCTCATCCGCGACAGCTTTATTCCGGCTTTTGTGGCTCTTGAGAAAACATTGAGGGAGAAGCTGGCAGAAGCGGAGAGCGACTGGACGTAAATAAAGAGAATACAATTTTACAGAATATATACTTCCCACCGATCAGGTACAATTAATCCGACCGGTGGGGATTTTTTTGCCCTCTTGACAGAAATATGAGCCATCTTTTGTAAGGAATTAGACTTAACTAACACAGCCACAAATATAAAACAGGTTCAGAAAAAAACAATGACAAAAATAACATATGAATCCACAGAAGAGCTGGGCCACAGCATACCCTTATCCAAAAGAGAAATCGAGGAAGACATACTGGAGGAGCTTTGCTCTCTTGCAAAAAAGGACGCCCTGATCGGAATCTCCGAGATTTGCGGGCGGATGAAGATGAGCAGACGGGAGGTTCTGGCCTGTCTGAAACAGTTGACCGCCTAGGGCTACGTAAAAATCGAAGAAAAAAACATCTGCGTCTGCCTCACAGAGCTGGGACGGATCCGGGGCGAGGAATGCCGCCACCGCCATGAAACCTTCACCCAGCTTCTGGAATATGTAGGAGTAGAAAGCCGCATTGCAGAAGAAGATGCCTGCCGCATGGAGCACGTGGTAAGCGATGAGACCGTGCAGCAAATCTGCAATTTTGTAAATTACGGAAGCACCTTTGAGCATGCTCTTCGGAACACAGACCTCAGATACCGCTATGAGCCGGGGGAATACTCCTTTCTCATGGGAATCTACTACATGGAAAAAACCTGTCCAAGAAGACTGGCCGGTGAATTTAAGAATTATAAAGAACAGATCCGCCTTCATGTAAAAAAAGAGGACAGCTATTTTGAACTGTTCTGCACAGCACCGGAGGAAAAAAACTGTTCTCTGGTATGTGGACCCAGAAACCGGCTGGGTAAAAGCCGAAGAAGAAAACGGAAATCCCCGGATCCCAACCGGCGTTTTTGAATACTTTATCCGGCATCAGGACCCCGTAGTGGAAGGAACCGCGCTGGTAGCCTTCTTGAGAGAAGGAGAGAAGCCCGTGGAATGGAACAGCCGAGAGCTGGACGTACATATCTGGTAGGAGGGGAAAATGGAAAAAACAAACACAGAAGATCTGATGCATCCGTCCATGCTACAGATATGCTATCTCTCGGAGCTTGCAAAGATCGGTAAAAGAAGAGGCAGCGTGGCACTGATCGCGGATACCTGCGGAGTCAGTCACGGTCCGGTCAGCCGTTTTTTTAAGGAGTGCATCGGCGCAGGCTATCTTACAGACACCTACGAATTTACGGAAAAAGGAACCCAGGCGCTGAAGACCTATCAGCGCATCCTGAAAGAAGTCAGCCTGTATCTGGAACGGGTCGGGATCCCGGAGATGGAGATCCCGGAAAAAACAAGACAGCTTGTAGAAAATGTGGACTACAGCCTGCTCATGACCATGACCCGAAATTCCGGGCAGGTGAACGAACCCAGAAACCAGAGCCTTGCGGAAGAAGAAACACCCTATTATCTGGAAAATGTCCTGGACAAAGGACGCTTCGAGGTGGGCATTGCCCTGTACCAGATGCGAGCGGACAAAGTAACGCGCCTCTCCATGGCCAACAATGGATTTGAGCACCTTGCCTGTATTCGGAACAACAACCGGGGAAGCTGGCTGGAGCTGACCACAAAAGAAATGCATGCACACTCCAGGATCAATGACGCAGATATGACAGGAATACTTTCCTCCCTGAAATATGAGGATCAGGGGCAGCTCCATGAAGCTGTGCTCCGCGACGGAAAAGTAAGGATCCCTCTAAGTGCATGCCATTTTTCAAAACACGCCTGGGAAATGTGAAAGGAAGAATTCCCATCACCGTCACCTGCAGCGTGGGAAAAGCCCATATGCCCGAAAGCACTGCACTCCTGATGTTCTGGATGTAGAAAAACTAGGAAGATTAAAAGCCGAAATGAAGAAAATTCGGCTTTTTTTGTGCAAAAAAATGGGAAATGCTGATGTTTACAGGCTTTTTCTATTTTGAAAATGGTTCCCGGAAGGAACGGAAAAAGAAAAAAGAGTTGACCGAAACTAACATTTGCGATTAGAATAGCATCAGAGAGTTAGTTACAGGTAACACGCGACTGTTTACCTGAAACGACTTAAAAAGAACGGTGCATGACACCTGGTACGACATAAGGAGGAAAGAAATGAGAAGAAAGAATTTATGGCTTCGTCTGTCATCCTGCACAATGGCAGCGCTGATCGCAACCACATCCGTTGTGCCTGTGGCTGCAGCAGAGGTGGATTTTCAGGATGAGGCTTCTGTAGAGACAGAAGAAACAGCAGAGCCGGAAGAGGTGATCACAGAGGAAAGCATCCATGAACTTTATGGTATTGATCTGAAAGTAGCAAAAGTAGATGGACGTAAGTTCGTTTTAACCGTCTAAAGCGTATATAAGAAAGGAAAAGAAAATGAGAAATCCATTGAAAATATTCTGGATTCTACTGGGGTTTCTTTGCCTTGGACTTGGCACCATCGGAGTTGTCCTTCCGATCTTGCCTACGGTTCCCTTTTATATGGCAACGCTGTTCTGCTTTGCAAAAAGCTCGGAATGGCTCCATACCTGGTTTACAGGAACAAACCTTTACAAAAAACATCTGGACAGTTTTGTGCAGAAAAGAGTTATGACGATTGGAACCAAATGCAAGATCATCGGCATGGTGACCGTAGTTATGGCCATTGGATTTATCTGCATGAAAAATGTACCCGCGGGAAGAATCTGTATTGCCGTTGTGTGGGTATGCCACATACTGTATTTCTTTCTCAGAGTAAGAACTGTGGAGGCGGAGGTGTAAGTAGCTGATGATAAAGACAAGACTGGTGGGGCTTTTATCCCACGCAAAAAAATATATCGTGTATACGATCCTGTGGCAGTGGCTGGCCCTGCTGTCACAGGTGATGGCTGTTTTTTCCATTGCAGGTCTTCTGGAAAAGGTGTTTTACGGAGATGTGACCACGGCGGAGGTGGAACATACGGTTATTACCCTGATCCTGGCTGTGGTGGTCCGTTTTTGCTGCGAGAGGATGGGGGCAAGGTCTTCCTATCTGGCCTGTGTGGATGTAAAACGGATCCTCCGGGAAAAGATCTATGAAAAAATGCTGAAGCTTGGCGCTTCCTACAGAGAGCAGGTTTCCTCCTCTGAGGTGGTGCAGGTTTCCACAGAGGGAGTAGAGCAGCTGGAAACCTATTTCGGAAAATATCTCCCACAGCTGTTTTACAGCCTGATCGCGCCGGTGACGCTGTTTGTGATCCTCTGCCGGGTAAGTCTGAGATCCAGTGTGGTACTTCTGATCTGCGTGCCGCTGATCCCCATTTCCATTGTGGTGGTACAGAAGGTTGCGAAGAAGCTTCTTAACAGGTACTGGAGCATTTATACCGGTCTTGGAGATTCCTTTCTGGAAAACCTTCAGGGCCTGACTACTTTGAAAATCTATCAGGCGGATCAGCAGAAAGCAGATGAGATGGATACGGAATCCCAGCGGTTCCGTCAGATCACCATGAAGGTTCTGACCATGCAGCTGAATTCCACCAGTGTGATGGATATTGTGGCTTATGGCGGTGCGGCTGTTGGTATGGCTGTGGCAGTGACGGAGTTCCTTCATGGAAACTTGAGCCTTTCCGGAACTCTCTGCATTGTGCTTCTGGCCAGTGAATTTTTCCTGCCGCTCAGGCTCCTGGGCTCCTTTTTCCATATTGCCATGAACGGTATGGCTGCTAGTGACAAGATCTTTCGGATCCTGGATCTCCCGGAGCCGAAAGCCGGAGAGAAGACTCTGCCGGATGGCGGCCTGGATATTTCTTTCCAGAATGTGCATTTTTCCTATGAGAAGGATCGTGAGATCCTTAAGGGAATTGAACTTGAGGTTCCTGCGGGAAGCTTTGTTTCCCTGGTTGGAGAGTCCGGCTGTGGTAAGAGTACCATTGCGGGGATCCTTTCCGGAAAGAACCGGGAATTTTCCGGTGAGCTCCATATCGGAGGGGTACCTCTTAGAGATGTCCGTGAGGATGAGCTGATGAAACATGTGGTTCTGGTGCGTCACAACAGTTATCTGTTTAAAGGTACAGTCCGTGAGAATCTTCAGATGGCAAAAAAAGATGCCACAGATACAGAGATGCGTGAGGTACTTAAGAAGGTCAATCTCCTGGGATTTCTGGATACGCAGAATGGTCTGGATACGCTCCTTCTGGAAAAGGCTGGAAATCTTTCCGGCGGACAGTGCCAGAGGCTTGCGATCGCCAGGACACTTCTTGCGGATGCCCCTGTGTACATTATGGATGAAGCCACTTCCAATATTGATGTGGAAAGTGAAGAGCTGATCATGGATGTGATCCATGAGATGGCAAAAACCAGGACAGTACTTCTGATCTCTCACAGACTTGCCAATGTGGTACAGTCCGATCAGATCTATTTCCTGAAGGACGGTGAGATCAGGGAGCGCGGAAAGCATGAGGAGCTGATGGCACTGGGCGGCGATCATACTGGGAACCGTTGGATATTTATGTGCTATTTTCCTGACGATCCTGGCAGGTCAGGTGATTCTTCATGGTTTGGCAGGAAATGATGCAGGTGCAGGGATCTCCGTGATCTCGGAAGCAGCAATGAAGAGTACCTGGCTTTCCGGAGTTTCTGTGAACAGGATCCTTGCAGTGATGATCCTTATTGCGGTGCTTCGTGGTATCTTTCATTATATGGAACAGTATTGCAATCATTTTATCGCCTTTAAGCTTCTGGCGATCATACGTCATAAGGTATTTGCGGCTCTGCGAAAACTTTGTCCTGCAAAGCTGGAAGGCCGTGACAAGGGTAACCTGATCTCCATTATCACTACGGATATCGAGCTTCTGGAGGTTTTTTACGCACATACCATTTCCCCGATAGCTATTGCAACGCTGACTTCTGTGATCATGGTGATCTTTATCGGAAGATACCATGTGCTTGCCGGAGTACTGGCTCTGGCAGCCTATCTGATCGTAGGCGTGGTGATCCCCATGTGGAACGGAAAGCGTGGAAGTCAGAAGGGTATGGAATTCCGTACAGAGTTCGGTGAGCTGAACAGTTTTGTGCTGGATTCACTTCGTGGTCTTGATGAGACGATCCAGTATAGTCAGGGCGAAAAAAGAAAAGCACAGATGTCTGATCAATCCAGAAAGCTTGCAGGAATGCAGGAGGATTTAAGCCGGATGGAGGGCTCCCAGAGATCTTTTACAAATCTGGTGATTCTGGTGGCTTCTTTCGGAATGCTGGCACTGACGATCCATCTGTATGGAATGGGAGAGAGCGGTTTTGATGGAATCCTTACCTGTACCATTGCCATGATGGGATCCTTTGGTCCGGTTGTGGCGCTGTCCAGCCTTTCCAATAATCTGAACCAGACTCTGGCAAGCGGTGAGCGTGTGCTGTCTCTTCTGGAGGAGAAGCCGCTGGTGGAGGAGCTTCCGGATGGAACCGGGCTTCACGCAGTTGGAAGGTTTAATGATGTGGAGAAACAAAATGAACCGGAACGGATAACAGTTGGTATGTATGTTAAGGGTTGGGAAAAGGATGAAGTATATAGCTCTGATTCGGAGAAGATTGAAAATGAATCTGTTGTTGGATTTTTAGGTGCAGAAGCTTTTCATGTGACATTCGCATATGAAGAGGAAACCATCCTGGATGACTACTCCCTGAAGCTTGCACCGGGTAAGATTACCGGTATCCACGGTTCCAGCGGCTCCGGAAAATCCACACTGCTGAAGCTTCTCATGCGTTTCTGGGATGTGAACGAAGGAAATATCTTCGTAGATAACAAAGATGTACGGGAAATCCCCACCCGTCATCTTCGCGACCTGGAAAGCTATGTGACACAGGAAACCCACCTGTTCCACGATTCCATTGCAAACAATATTGCCATTGCAAAGCCGGGAGCTACCCGTGAAGAGATCATGGCTGCCGCAAAAAAAGCCTCCATCCACGACTTTATCATGACGCTCCCCAAAGGTTATGACACAGAAGTCGGGGAACTGGGCGATACCCTTTCCGGCGGCGAGAAACAGAGAATCGGCATTGCAAGAGCCTTCCTCCATGACAGCCCCCTTCTGCTTCTGGATGAACCAACCTCCAATCTGGATTCCCTCAACGAAGGCATCATCCTCAAGTCCCTGAAAGAAGACACCACCCGCCGCACTGTAGTCCTGGTATCCCACAGAGTCTCCACCATGAACGTGGCAGATGTGGTGTATGAGATGGAGAATGGGAGATTATCATAAGAGATAGCACGTTGGATGTACAAAAACCACAAAAACTGGAAATCGCAATTAATACTTGCATTTAACAGACATTGGTGTTACAATGAACGAAACTAAGAACTTGTTGGCATAGGAGTGGGCGAGAGCCCGCTCCTATTTGCTGAGAAGGAATTTGTTCAGAAATAGGCAGAAATAGGAAAGGCAGGTGGGAAGCATGAGCAGACGGGAAGAATATGAACAGAAGACAGAGGCGATCCTTACACCGATCGTGGAGTCCAGGGGCTTTGAGCTGGTAGACGTGGAGTATGTCAAGGAAGCCGGAACCTGGTATCTCAGAGGCTATATCGACAAGCCGGGCGGAATCACAGTCAATGACTGCGAGGACGTAAGCCGTGCATTCAGCGATATACTGGATGAGCAGGATTTCATCGAGGACAGCTACATTATGGAGATCAGTTCTCCGGGACTTGACCGGCCTCTTAAAAAAGAAAAAGACTTTAAGAGAAGCCTTGGCAAGCTGGTGGAGATCCGTACCTACCGGCCCATCGAGAAACAGAAAGAATTCTGCGGTATTTTAAATGCATATGATAGTAACAGTGTGACAATCGATGAAGACGGCACAGAACGTACCTTTGATAAAAAAGATATTGCCCTGATTCGTCTCGCGATCGAATTCTAAAAGAGAATCGAATCTGTAAAATTCAGGAGGAAAAAAGAAAAATGAGCAGAGATTTAAGAGATGCGCTGGACGTTCTCGAAAAAGAGAAAAACATCAGTAAGGATACACTGCTGGAGGCAATTGAGCAGTCACTGATCCAGGCATGTAAGAACCATTTCGGAAAGGCAGATAACGTTCACGTTATGATCGATCCGGAGACCTGTGACTTCAGTGTTTACGCTGACAGAACTGTTGTAGAGCATGTGGAGGATCCGGCGCTGGAGATTTCTCTGGTGGATGCACAGAAAACAAACACGAACGCAGAGATCGGTGATGTTATGAAGGTTGAGATCCAGTCCAAGGAATTCGGACGTATCGCAACCCAGAATGCAAAGAATGTCATTCTTCAGAAAATCCGTGAGGAAGAGCGTAAAGTTCTTTACGATCAGTACTATGGAATCGAAAAAGAAGTGGTAACCGGTATTGTTCAGAGAGTAATGGGCAAAAATGTCAGCATCAACCTTGGTAAGGCAGACGCAGTACTTACAGAGAACGAACAGGTAAAGGGTGAGACCTTCCAGCCAACTGAGCGAGTAAAAGTTTACATTCTTGAAGTTAAGGATACACCGAAGGGACCGCGTATCCTGGTTTCCAGAACACATCCCGGTCTTGTAAAGAGACTTTTCGAGTCCGAAGTTGCAGAGGTAAGAGACGGTACCGTTGAGATCAAGAGCATTGCCCGTGAGGCAGGCTCCCGTACCAAGATCGCTGTATGGAGCAACGATCCGGATGTAGATGCTGTGGGAGCATGCGTTGGTATGAACGGTGCACGTGTAGGTGCAGTTGTTAACGAGCTTCACGGTGAGAAGATCGATATCATCAACTGGGATGAGAACCCGGCGATCCTTATCGAGAATGCATTAAGCCCTGCAAAGGTTATCGCAGTTATGGCTGACCCGGATGAGAAGACCGCACTGGTCGTAGTTCCGGATTACCAGCTTTCCCTTGCTATCGGTAAGGAAGGACAGAACGCACGTCTTGCTGCAAGACTTACAGGCTTCAAGATCGACATCAAGAGCGAGACACAGGCAAGAGAGTCCGGTGACTTCTACGATGATTACGATGAGGAACACGAGGAAGCAGAGGAAGAAATGACAGAAGAGGCTGTTTCCGAAGAGCTTGAAGAAGCAGAGGAAGATACAGAAGAGACAGAAACAGAAGCTGAAGAAACAGCAGATGGAGATGCCGAAGAATAATGAAAACGAGAACCAAGATTCCCATGCGTCAGTGTACCGGCTGCAGGGAAATGAAAAGCAAAAAGGAAATGATACGAGTTCTCAGGACATCAGAGAATGAGATCATCCTGGACGCTACAGGTAAGAAAAACGGACGCGGCGCATACCTTTGTTTCTCAGAGGAATGCCTGGAAAAGGCTATCAAAAACCATGGCCTGGAGCGTTCCTTGAAAATGGCAGTTCCGGATGAAGTGTATCAGAACCTCAAAAAGGAGTTTGGATCAATTGAAAAACAATAAGGTTTTATCACTCATCGGACTTGCGACAAAAGCAGGAAAAACAGTGAGCGGAGAATTTTCCACAGAGAAATCCGTAAAAACAGGAAAAGGTTTCCTGGCACTGGTGGCAGATGATGCCTCCGAAAACACAAAAAAGAAATTTCGGAATATGTGTACCTATTATGAAGTTCCGTTATATTTCCTTTCAGACAAAGAGAGCCTGGGCAGAGCAATGGGCAAAGAATTCCGTGCCAGCCTTGCCGTGCAGGACGAAAATTTTGCAAAGGCGATCATGAAGGCGCTGGAAAAAGAATCCGGCAGATAACCTGCATGATACAGGCGTCTGTAAGGAGGTTTGACGATAGAAATGATAAAAGATAAATTCAACAGATCGGGAAAGGAGCAATATAGACAATTGGATACTCCAAAAACAGAAGAAAAGACAACAACGGTGAATACAGAGGGTAACAAATCTGAAGCACCGAAAAAGAAAAAAAATATCATCCGTGTATTTCATGCACAGAATGCCAGCGATGGCGGTAAAGGAAGAAGAAAACCGGCAGCAGGCGAGAGAAAGGGACCGGCACGTCCACAGAACGGCGGTCAGAGAAGCGCAGGAGCAAACACACGAAACGGTGAGTCCGGTGAGCAGAGAAACGGTCAGAGTGGCCAGAATCGTACTCAGGGCGGAAGACCGCAGGGCAACCGTCCGGAAGGAAGAAGAGACGGAAATCGTGACGGAAGAACCTTCGAGGGAAGAAGAGACGGCGGAAATCGTTTTGGCGGAAATCGTTCCCAGAATGGTGAGGGACGTCCGGCAAGACAGGGCGAGGGAAACAGAGGCCCACGTCAGAATGACGGAAGAGGCGGAAGCCGTTTCGGCGGTGGAGCAAACCGTGGCCAGGGAGGTCAGGGCGGAAGCTTTGAAGGAAGAAGAGACGGAGGAAACCGTTTCGGCGGTGGAGCAAACCGTGGCCAGGGAGGCCAGGGCGGACGTTCCGAAGGCGGAAGAGGCGGAGACAACCGTTTCAGCGGAGCAAACCGTGGTGGCCAGGGCGGCGGACAGCGTCCGGGACAGAGAAGAAGCGGTGGCTCTTCAGATGCTGTATTCACTCCGGAGCTGACCAAGACATCCAAGGACAGCAAGCGTGAGCGTGACAGAGAGAATAAGAACAAGAAGAAAGAATTCGAGAAAGGTACCCAGGGCGGACGCAGACCAAATCAGGGCGGACGCAGACCGAATTCCAGAATCCCGAAAGCACTTCAGAAACCGAATCCACAGCCGAAGCAGGAAGAGAAGAAACCGGAGATCAAGGAGATCACCATTCCGGAGAAGCTTACTATCCGTGAGCTTGCGGACGCAATGAAGATGCAGCCGTCAGTGATCGTTAAGAAGCTTTTCATGGAAGGTGTCATGGTAACCGTAAACCAGGAGATCGACTTTGAAAAGGCAGAGGAGATCGCACTTGGCTTTGATATCATTGCTGAGAAGGAAGAAAAGGTGGATGTGATCGCAGAGCTCCTCAAAGAGGACGAAGAGGATGAGGATGATATGGTTCCGAGACCTCCGGTAGTCTGTGTTATGGGTCACGTTGACCATGGTAAAACATCTCTTCTGGATGCCATCCGTAATACAAACGTAACCAGAGGCGAGGCCGGCGGAATCACACAGCACATCGGTGCTTACGTGGTAAATATCAAAGGTCAGAAGATCACATTCCTGGATACACCGGGACATGAGGCGTTCACAGCTATGCGTATGCGTGGTGCCAACGCTACAGATATCGCAGTTCTGGTCGTTGCCGCAGACGATGGTGTAATGCCGCAGACAGTAGAGGCGATCAGCCATGCAAAGGCAGCCGGTGTTGAGATCATCGTTGCCATCAATAAGATCGATAAACCAAGTGCAAATGTAGAGCGTGTAAAACAGGAGCTTTCCGAGTATGAACTGATTCCTGAGGACTGGGGCGGAAGCACCATCTTTGTTCCGGTATCCGCACATACAGGAGAAGGAATTGAGAATCTTCTTGAGATGATTCTTCTTACTGCTGAGGTTTCCGAGCTCAAAGCCAATCCGAACCGTGAGGCAAGAGGTCTTGTTATTGAGGCTCAGCTTGATAAAGGTAAAGGACCGGTTGCTACCATCCTTGTTCAGAAGGGTACTCTTCATGTGGGAGACTTTATTGCCGCAGGTGCATGCAATGGTAAGGTACGTGCAATGATGGATGATAAGGGACGTCGTGTAAAAGAGGCAGGTCCGTCTACTCCGGTTGAGATCCTCGGACTTGGTGATGTTCCTAATGCAGGTGAGATCTTGATGTCCTTTGAGAGCGATAAAGAAGCCAAGAACTTTGCAGGCGCATTCGTTACAGAGAACAAGAGCCGTCTTCTCGAGGAGACCAAAGGCAAGCTTTCTCTGGATAACCTGTTTGACCAGATCCAGGCCAGCGATCTTAAGGAGCTTCCGATCATCGTCAAGGCCGATGTACAGGGATCTGTTGAGGCTGTAAAACAGAGTCTTACCAAGCTTTCCAACGAGGAAGTTATCGTTAAGGTGATCCATGGTGGTGTAGGTGCCATCAATGAGTCTGATGTCAGCCTTGCTGCAACATCCAATGCGATCATCATCGGCTTTAATGTACGTCCGGATACTACAGCAAAACAGCTTGCTGAGCAGGAGGGCGTTGACCTTCGACTTTATAAAGTCATTTATCAGGCGATCGAGGATGTAGAGGCAGCTATGAAGGGTATGCTGGATCCTGTATTCGAGGAGAAGGTTATCGGTCACGCAGAGGTTCGTCAGCTGTTCAAGGCCTCCGGTGTCGGAACCATCGCAGGAAGCTATGTGCTGGATGGTACATTCCAGCGTAACTGTAAGGTTCGTATCACACGAGGTGAGGACCAGATCTTCGAGGGTGAGCTTGCATCTCTGAAGAGATTTAAGGATGATGTCAAGGAAGTTCGTGCCGGATATGAGTGCGGTCTTGTATTTAATGACTTTAATGATGTCAAAGAAGAAGATAAAGTCGAAGCATATATCATGGTAGAGGTACCAAGATAGGAGTGATTCGTAATGAGAAAAAACAGCATTAAAAATACACGTGTGAATGGTGCAGTTCAAAAAGAACTCAGCACCATCATACACAGCGAGATCAAGGACCCCAGAATTCATCCGATGACTTCTGTGACAGCTGTTGAGGTGGCACCGGATCTTAAGACCTGCAAAGCTTACATCAGTGTGCTGGGCGAGAAACAGGCCAAGGATTCCACCCTCCGGGGCTTAAAGAATGCAGAGGGCTATGTTCGGAGAGAACTGGCCAGAAGACTGAATCTCCGCAATACACCGGAGATCCGTTTTGTTCTGGATGAGTCTATTGAATATGGTGTAAATATGTCAAAGAAGATCAATGACGTAATGAGTGGGATGGAAACAGAGGAATAGGTGGAAAAAATGAAAAACATTTCAGAAATACTGGAAAATGTAAAAACCGTTGGCATTGGCGGTCACATCCGTCCGGATGGGGACTGCATTGGTTCCTGTATGGCTCTGTATCTCTATATCCGGAAATATTTTCCTGATATAGAAGCAGATGTTTATCTGGAAGACCGGAAACCTGTATTTGATTACATTGACAGAATGGATGAGGTTAAGACAGAAGCAGAAGAAGATAAGGTGTATGATCTTTTTATCACCTGTGATGTCAGCGCACTGGACAGGCTTGCTGTTGCTCGGAAATATTTCGATGCAGCAAAAAAGACAGCCTGCATTGATCATCATGTGAGCAATAACGGATTTGCGGATGTCAATCATGTAAGAGGCGAGATCAGCTCTGCCAGCGAAGTTCTTTACGGACTTCTGGATTCAGACAAGATCGATCGTTCTATTGCGGTTCCTATTTATACAGGAATGGCACATGATACCGGCGTGTTCCAGTATTCTTCCACAACACCGGAAACCATGAGGATCGCCGGAGAACTGATGAAAACAGGATTTGATTTCAGCAGGATCATCGATGAGTCCTTTTACCAGAAAACATATCTTCAGAATCAGGTCATGGGACGTGTCCTGGCAGAGAGTATTCTCCTTCAGGGCGGTAAGTGTGTGGTCGGATATCTGAAAAAACGGGAGATGGATTTCTACAGTGTGGAAGGAAAGGATCTGGAGGGAATCGTGAGCCAGCTCCGTCTGACTGCTGGTGTGGAGGTTGCGATCTTTATCTATGAGATGCAGACGCAGCTCTTTAAGGTATCTCTCCGTTCCAATGGTAAGGTGGATGTAAGCAAGATTGCCGTATTTTTCGGAGGCGGCGGACATGTGCGTGCAGCCGGCTGTGATATGCAGGGCTCCATGTACGATGTGATCAATAACCTTACTGCTGAAATTGAAAAACAGCTTGCAGAGGAGTAAAGATAAGATCATGGACGGAATACTTGTGATCCGAAAGGAAAAAGGTTATACCTCTCATGATGTTGTTGCAAAGCTGCGTGGGATTCTCCACATGAAAAAGATTGGCCATACTGGGACTCTGGATCCGGCAGCAGAGGGAGTACTTCCTGTTGCACTGGGCAAGGGGACCCGGCTGGTGGAGCTTCTTACAGAAAAAGAAAAAACATATGAGGCGGTTTTAAGGCTGGGAGTTTCCACAGATACCCAGGACATGACCGGAGCTGTTCTTTCTGAGAAACCTGTTACCGTCACGGAAGAGGAAGTCCGTGAGGCAGTGGGATCCTTTGTGGGAGAACAGCAGCAGGTCCCTCCTATGTATTCGGCCCTGAAGGTAAACGGAAAGAAGCTTTATGAACTGGCCAGAGAAGGAAAAACCATAGAGCGTAAGCCGCGCCCTGTGGTTTTTTATGAGATAAGGATACTGGATATGGAGCTTCCGCTGGTACGCATAAGCGTTACCTGCAGCAAGGGCACCTATATCCGTACACTTTGCAATGACATCGGAGAAAAATTAGGCTGCGGCGGAGCCATGGAAGAGCTGCTTCGGACCAGGTCCGGAAATTTCACTCTGGAAGAGAGCATGACACTTTCCCAGGTGGAGGAAGCGGTTGCCGATGGGACCATCGGGGAAAAGCTTGTTTCCATCGAGGATGTACTTTCCATGTATCCGGTCCTTACCTGTACACCGGAGGGAGACAGACTTCTCAATAACGGAAACCCGCTTCCGGAAGAACTGGTACAGGGAGGCAGCAGGGAAGAAAAAGTCCGGATGTATAAAAGCAGCGGAAATTTCACAGGAATATACGGCTGGGATGAAAGAAAACAGAAATACGTACCCATCCGCATGTTTTTTGTATGACATTTTATAAAAACTTGCAGGAGCAGCAGAAGATATGGAATACTTGAAGATCGACGGAGAATTTCCGCGCCTTTCAAAGAGTGCGGTGACACTTGGAAAATTTGACGGCATACACCGTGGACACCAGAAACTGGTGGAGAAGATCCTGGAACAGAAAGAAAAAGGTCTGCAGACAGTCCTTTTTTCTCTTGGCATCGGCAGTCAGATGATCTTTACAAAAGAGGAACGATGTCAGCTTCTTGAGAAAGCAGGCGTGGATGTGCTGATCGAATGTCCGCTGGATAACCGGATCCGTCATATGAAGGCGGAAACCTTTATTAAAGAAATCCTGGTGGGAGATCTTCAGGCGGAGCATGTTGCAGTGGGAGAAGATTTCAGGTTCGGGTATGAACGCAAGGGAACACCACAGCTTCTGGAGACTATGGGAAGGAAGCTTGGCTTTACTGTGGATGTTGTTCCGAAAGAAATGGAAGGCCGCAGAAAGATCAGCAGTACATTTATCCGTGAGGAACTGAAAAAGGGAAATATGGAAAAGGTTAATGATCTGCTGGGAATCCCCTTTTTTGTGGACGGTGTGATCGAACATGGAAGAGGAATGGGACATAAGGTCCTTCTTCCCACTACCAATATCGTTCCTGCAAAAGAAAAGCTGATGCCGCCAAATGGCGTTTATGATACCGTGTCCCATTTTAAGGACAGAACCCTTTGCGGGATCACAAACGTAGGATATAAACCAACCATCGGAGAGAAATTCCTGGGTGTTGAGACCTATCTTTTTGACTGCGAGGAGGATCTGTACGGAGAGCCCTGCAGAGTGGAATTCTTTCATTATTCCAGACCGGAGAAGCGCTTTTCGTCCATAGAAGCACTAAAGCAGCAGCTCCTGAAGGATGCAGAAAAGGGAAAGGCTTATTTCCGCAGTCTCGAAAAATAAAAACTTTCGGGAAAAACTTTTCGAAAAAACAGTTTACAGGTCAGAAACCGTGTGCTATACTGTTCGAGGTGAAAAAAGCCAGTATTCAGAAGCCGGAGACTCCGACCACTTCTTAATACCCGGCGTTTAATTAAAATTTCAAGGAGGAAACAACAATGATTTCTAAAGAGAAGAAAACAGCGATCATGAAAGAGTATGCAAGAACAGAGGGTGACACAGGTTCACCGGAGGTTCAGGTTGCAGTTCTTACAGCAAGAATCCAGGAGCTCACAGAGCATCTTAAAACACACCACAAAGATCATCATTCCAGAAGAGGTCTTCTGAAAATGGTAGGTCAGAGACGTGGCCTTCTTGCTTATCTTAAGAAAACAGACATCGAAAGATACCGTGCACTGATTGAGAAATTAGGTTTAAGAAAATAATTGCTACGGGAGGGGCGGATGATTCCATCCGCCCCATTTTAACATGTGTGATAAACACAGACGGAATTACCGCAGGAGTGATTTCCGAGACTACTGAAAAGCCCATTTCCGGTCGAGATCTTTTTCAAAGGAAGTGGTCTTTTCAGTTGTTTCGGGCTCCTGTCAGATATTAATATAATAAGAAAAGGAGAACGAATATGTACAAAAGTTATTCCATGGAACTTGCAGGAAGAACACTGACTGTAGATATCGGACGTGTAGCGAAACAGGCCAATGGTGCTGCTCTTATGCACTACGGTGATACTACGGTCCTTGCTACTGCTACCGCATCCAAAGAGCCAAGAGAAGGGATCGATTTCTTCCCGTTAAGCGTTGAGTATGAGGAGAAAATGTACGCAGTAGGAAAGATCCCGGGAGGATTCAACAAGAGAGAGGGTAAGGCAAGCGAACATGCGATCCTTACATCCCGTGTTATCGACCGCCCAATGCGTCCACTGTTCCCGAAGGATTACAGAAATGACGTAACACTGGTAGACATGGTTATGTCTGTTGATCCGGAGTGCAATCCGGAGATCCCGGCTATGCTTGGTTCTTCCATTGCAACCTGTATTTCTGATATCCCATTTGACGGCCCATGTGCAACCACACAGGTTGGCATGATCGACGGCGAGTTCATCATCAACCCGACACTTGCACAGAAGGCAGTTTCTGACCTTCAGCTTACCGTAGCTTCCACAAGAGAGAAAGTTATCATGATCGAGGCCGGAGCCAACGAGATTCCGGAAGACAAGATGATCGAAGCCATCTACAAGGCTCACGAAGTAAACCAGGAGATCATTAAATTCATCGACCAGATCGTAGCTGAGTGCGGAAAAGAGAAACATTCCTACGAGTCCTGTGCAGTACCGCAGGAACTCTTTGATGAGATCAAGAAGATCGTTCCTCCGGAAGAGATGGAGGTTGCCGTATTCTCCGATGACAAACAGACACGTGAGAATAATATCAGCGAGATCACAGACAAGCTGAAAGAAGCTTTTGCAGATAACGAAGAGTGGCTTGCCGTTCTCGGTGAGGCTGTATATCAGTACCAGAAGAAGACTGTCCGCAAGATGATCCTCAAAGATCACAAACGTCCGGACGGCCGTGAGATCAGACAGATCCGTCCGCTGGCTGCGGAGACAGACATTATCCCGAGAGTTCACGGTTCTGCCATGTTCACAAGAGGACAGACTCAGATCTGTACCGTTACCACACTGGCTCCTCTTACAGAGGCACAGCGTCTTGACGGACTGGATGAGTTTGAGACATCCAAGAGATATATGCATCACTACAACTTCCCGTCCTACTCCGTAGGTGAGACAAAACCTTCCAGAGGACCGGGACGCCGTGAGATCGGCCACGGAGCACTTGCTGAGAGAGCACTGGTACCGGTACTTCCTACAGAAGAGGAGTTCCCGTATGCAATCCGTACCGTATCTGAGACATTTGAGTCCAACGGTTCCACATCCCAGGCAAGTATCTGTGCATCTACCATGTCACTGATGGCTGCCGGTGTACCGATCAAGAAACCGGTTGCAGGTATTTCCTGTGGACTTGTTACAGGTGAAACAGACGATGATTACATCGTTCTTACAGATATCCAGGGCCTTGAGGACTTCTTCGGAGATATGGATTTCAAGGTAGCCGGAACACATGACGGAATCACAGCGATCCAGATGGATATCAAGATCCATGGTCTTACAAGACCGATCGTTGAGGAGGCGATCCGCAGGACAAAAGAGGCAAGAGAATATATCCTGACAGAAGTTATGGAGAAATGTATCGACAAGCCTCGTACAAGCGTTGGTGAGTTTGCTCCGAAGATCATCCAGATCCAGATCGACCCGCAGAAGATCGGTGATGTAGTCGGACAGAGAGGAAAGACCATCAACACGATCATCGAGCGTACAGGTGTGAAGATCGACATCACAGATGACGGCGCAGTTTCCATTTGCGGAACAGACCAGAAGGGTATGGATGAAGCAAAACGTATGATCGAGATCATCACTACCGAGTTTGAGGCAGGACAGATCTTTACAGGACGCGTAGTCAGCATCAAAGAGTTTGGTGCGTTCCTTGAGTTTGCACCGGGCAAGGAGGGAATGGTACACATTTCCAAGATCTCCAAACAGAGGATCAACCGTGTTGAGGATGTTCTCACACTTGGCGACAAAGTTAAGGTTATCTGCCTTGGCAAGGACAAGATGGGAAGAATCAGCTTCAGCATGAAGGATGTACCGGAAGAAGCATAAATGATGAGATATCACAATATTACCAAGGACGATATGTTAAACGGAGACGGACTTCGTGTAGTACTCTGGGTGGCCGGCTGTTCACACGGCTGCCGGGAGTGCCAGAATCCAATTACCTGGGATCCAAACGGAGGTCTCCCATTTACGGACAGCGAGCGAGCTGAGATATTTGCAGAGCTGGACAAGGATTATATCAGCGGGATCACATTCTCAGGAGGAGATCCTCTGCATCCTTCCAATATCGCTGAGGTAACAGCTCTTGCAAGAGAGATCAGAGAGAAGTATCCGGATAAGACCATCTGGCTGTATACCGGTTCTCTCTGGGAAGAGATCCAGCAGTACGAGATCATCCATTATCTGGATGTATGCGTGGACGGGGAATTTCAGGTGGACAAGAAAGAGGTTCGTCTGAAATGGAAAGGCTCCTCAAATCAGAGGGTGATCGATGTACAGGCGTCACTTCGTGAGAACCGTGTGGTTCTGTACACGGAGTGATCAGAGGTTTTTTTGAAATTACCTATTGGGAGTGGAACGAAAAATGAAAAGAATTGCGAAATTTCACAAGGTAAGTTTTGAACAGTTTGCAAAGGACTGGAAGGATACCTTTGAACAGTATTCAGAAGAGGAGCTCCGGAATATCTACGACAGTCTGAAGCTTCCGAAGAGAGCTACGACCGGAAGTGCAGGATATGATTTTTATGCACCTGTGGATGTGACCATGAAGCCGGGTGAGATCGTAAAGATACCAACCGGTATCCGCGTAGAGATGGAAGAGGGCTGGGTCCTGAAATGTTATCCGAGAAGCGGACTGGGATTTAAATTCCGGCTGCAGCTCAATAACACAGTGGGAATCATTGACAGCGATTATTTCTTTTCCGACAACGAAGGTCATATCTTTGCCAAGCTGACTAACGATACAAGAGAAGATAAAACGATCCAGATTCCGGCAGGAACCGGTTTTATGCAGGGGATCTTTGTGGAATACGGAATCACCGTGGATGACGATGCAGATGCAGTAAGAAACGGCGGCTTCGGAAGTACCACAAAATAAAACAAAAGCCCGGAAGGCGGAGGTGTGAAGACCACATACATCCGATTTTCCGGGCTTGTTTTGTGTAGTTACTGCTTTCCGATAAATGCACTGTTTAGCTGAGAGGTGCGTCTGCCTCCTCGTCTGCACGTGCTTTTTCCACGACTGCGTTAAAGGCATTTGCGGCAGCGTCGTACTCTTCATCATCTTCAATGTTTGCCAGCATCGGATCGCCGTCTGCTGTGCGGGAGAAGCTGTAGAGATAAACCTCACCGGTCTCATTCTGGCCGTTCTCATCCAGTGGGAGAAGTGCGATATATTCTTTGTTCTCTACAGGGAAAATAGTAAGGATGGCACATTCTACCTCAGTATCATCATCCATAGTCAGGGTGATGGTATGATGTGCTTCATCTACCTTGCTTTCGCAGTTAGCTGTGCAGGAAGCGCAGTCGCTTGGTGCACATCCGCTTTTGTTAAATTCATCACTCATAAAAAAATCCTCCGTTCTGCTGCTGCCTGTAAATAAGAGGGCAGCTCTGCATGATATAGAGAACATTTTAACAGATATGACGTAGAACAGCAACAAAATATTTGAGAGCCTGAGAAAACTTTCAAAATATTTTTTGCTTAATCCGACAATGTGAGATATAATAAAAATATGACGAAAAAATGAGGAGAAAATATAAAAATATGAAATTTATTTCCTGGAATGTAAATGGGATCCGGGCCTGTATCACCAAGGGCTTTGAGGAACGCTTTCATGAGCTGGATGCGGATATTTTCTGTCTGCAGGAGACGAAATGCCAGCAGGGACAGGTAAAGCTGGAACTTCCCGGATATCATCAGTACTGGAACTACGCAAACCGCAGAGGCTATTCAGGTACAGCCATTTTTACGAAGAGGGAGCCATTGTCTGCGGCTTACGGGATCGGGATAGAGGAGCATGATAAAGAAGGACGTGTCATCACACTGGAATTCGAAGAGTATTATTTTGTGACTGTATATACTCCCAACTCCCAGAGCGAGCTCCGCCGTTTGGAATACCGTATGAAATGGGAAGAGGATTTTTTAGCTTATCTTCTGAAACTGCAGGAGAAGAAACCGGTGATCTGTTGTGGCGACCTTAATGTGGCACATCAGGAGATCGATCTCAAGAATCCGAAGACCAACCGCAAAAATGCAGGCTTTACTGATGAAGAGAGAGCCTGCTTTACCAGAGCCCTTGAGAGTGGCTTTATTGATACATTCCGCTATTTTTATCCGGATAAAGAGGGCGTTTACTCCTGGTGGTCCTACCGTTTCCGTGCACGAGAGAAGAACGCCGGCTGGCGTATCGACTATTTCCTTGTTTCCCCTTCCCTGAAAGAAAAGCTTCAGGATGCGAAGATCCACGGAGAGATCATGGGATCCGATCATTGCCCGGTTGAGCTGGATATTGATCTGTGACGGATCCGGCGAAAAGGATTTCTATGGATTTGAATAATAAAAAGAGAAAAGGAGGAGTTGCCTTGGCAAGCCGCAGATTAGGTCGAGTGGAGAAAGGTCAGCCGCTGATACTTGGAGCCAACAAAATGGAGGGCGGTTATAATTTTGCAGTGGAGGCATCGGAAGATTCCGAAGTGTCCCTGCTTTTATATAAAAAAAGAGGAACTGCCGCACCGGTGGAGATCGTTTTTCCGAAGGATTTCCATACAGGACGTGTGTGGGCGCTGAAGCTGTGCAGTGCTTCTCTGAAGGAGTTTGAATATAATTATAAAATAGACGGTGAGATCGTGCAGGATCCGTATGCATACGGACTTCACGGGAGAGCGCATTTCGGAGTACCTTACGATCCGGAAAAGGAGGTCCGCTGTCGCTTCCTTAATGAGAATGTTTCCGGCTGGGAAAATGAAACTGCACCGGCAGTAGAATATGAAAATATGATCCTGTACAAGCTTCATGTCCGTGGTTATACGAAGCTTGCCAGAAAGATGGTTTCCCATAAGGGGACTTTTCTTGGCCTGACAGAGATGATCCCTTACTGGAAAGAACTTGGGATCAATGCCATTGAACTGATGCCTGCCTATGAATTCTGTGAGGTTCCGATCAGTAAATCGAAGGAAGGCAGTGAACACATCAAGACCCGTCGAAAGGAAAATGTAGTGAATTACTGGGGCTATGCATCCGGCTTCTATTTCAGCCCGAAGAGTGCTTACTGTAGCACCAGAGAACCGGAGCAGGAATTTCGGTATATGATCCGGGAGCTGCACAAGAACGGCATTGCCTGTATCATGGAATTCTATTTTCCAGAGGAAACAGACAGCCTGATGGCTCTTCGAGCTTTGCAGTTCTGGAGAGATTTTTACCATGTAGATGGATTTCATGTGCTGGGAGAGGGCTTTAACCGGGAGATGCTTCTTCGGGATGGAATCCTTTCCGGAGCAAAACTGATCTTCCAGGGCTTTGATTTTGATCATTTTTACAGAGGAAAGCTTCCGGCCAGACGTTGCGGAGCGGAGAGCAATATGAATTTTCTCCAGGATATGCGCCGTTTCCTGAAAAGCGATGAAGGTATGGTGGAGGCTGCAGCATGGCATATCCGTCATAACAGCGAGAATCATGGAGTGATCAATTACATGGTCTGCCAGGACGGATTTACCATGAATGACCTGGTGAGCTACAATTATAAACATAACGAGGCCAATGGCGAAGGCAATCAGGACGGAAGCAGCTATAATTATTCCTGGAACTGCGGCGTGGAAGGCCCTACCCGTAAGGTTTCCGTCCGTCAGATGAGGGAACGCCAGATCAAAAATGCCTTTCTGATGATGCTGCTGAGTCAGGGTGTTCCCATGATCTATCACGGCGATGAATTCGGCAATTCCCAGAGCGGAAACAATAATGCCTACTGTCAGGATAATGCTACCGGCTGGACAGACTGGAAGGGCCTTTCCAGAAACCAGGGACTGAGGGAATTTGTAAAGGATGCCATTGCTTTTCGTAAGGCCCATCCTGTTCTTCATATGCCGGTGGAACTGAAAGGGGTAGATTATCTGACCAAGGGGTTCCCGGATGTGTCTCTTCACGGGGAACGTGCCTGGTATCTGAGCTATGAGAATACCAGCAGGCTTCTTGGTATGATGTACTACGGAGCTTATGCAAGGGAAAAAGAGGATCTGGAGGCTGCAGAGGATGATTTTATTTACATCGGCTATAATTTCCACTGGGAAAACCGGAGCCTTGCTCTGCCCAATCTCCCGGAAGGCATGTGCTGGAAAAAAATCGCAGATACCTCTCTTCACGGAACAGGATTCTGTCTGGAGGAGGAAGAAGAATATAAAAAATCAATCGAAATAGGCCCCCGCGCCATTGTGGTATTGCTGGGCAGACAGGAGGCGGAGAAAGATGCGATCATGGCACCCGTGGCTGCACTTCAGGACCATCACGAGGCATAAGCTTCTGGTGATGAAATATTGTTTTCGTATCGGGTTATATAAGCAGGGGTTGCTTCATGACCTGTCCAAATATTCCCCGACGGAATTTCTGGTAGGCTGTAAATATTATCAGGGGACAAGAAGCCCCAACAACGCGGAACGTGAGGCAACCGGCGTATCCATGTCCTGGCTGCACCATAAGGGAAGAAACAGACACCATTTTGAACATTGGGTAGACTATTCCCTTGACGGTGAGCATGTGATCATGGGAGCCAGAATGCCCAGAAAATATGTGGCGGAAATGGTCATGGACCGGATCAGTGCATCCAGAAACTATCTGGGAGAGGAATATACCTATCATGAACCATTGCAGTATTTTCTGAAAAGCAAGGAGAAGCTGTGGTTTATCCACCCACAGACAAAGAAAGAGCTGGAGGGACTTCTCCGGATCCTGGATAAATACGGAGAGGATAAGACCCTGTGGTATATCCGCAATGTATATCTATGTGATAACCGCGGAAAAAAAGTGAAAAGCCCTGGGAAAAAGCTTCGAAATCACAGATAGGGGTGTATTTTTGGCAGGTTGTCTGATATAATATTCAGATATCAGGAGGAAGAATGAATGGATACACCAACAATTGCGAAATACTATAGAGAGAAAGATCCCATGGAGCGCCTGAAGCTTCTGGAGCAGTCCATTGCAGCAGGAGAAGAACCGGAAGAAAACAGGATCCGCAAGGAACTCTGGGAGATCCGTTACAGCGATAAAGCTGAGACTGGTGATACCAGGGCAGACGGTTATCTCGGTCTCTGGATGACCATGGAGTTTAACCGGAATTCCGCTTCCAGATTCTTTGGTACAAGAAGTGCGAAGAAAGAGATAGGCAAGTATCTTAAGAAGCTGAAATTTCAGGAGTTCCAGGAAAAGGGCGGTCTTTATGAGGAGCTTCTTTACCGGGAATGCTGTCATCTGGTTCTGGTCTACATGGATCTCTGTCAGACAGATAAATCCTATAACACAATGATTTTCGGCCTGATCCACATCAAGGAGGACAGTGCGAAGGCCAAGGTCCAGAGAGACATCAGGGAAACAGCTGTGGAGCTTCCGGCTAATCTTGGAATGGAAGCTGAGCTTGGAATCATCACAAGAGCTGCCAGAGAGATCTACAGGCAGTATTATCCCAACGAAGGAAACATTTAGGAGGCCGGAGCGCTTCCGTTTCAGGCTGTCTGACTACTCAGGCAGCCTTTTGTTGCCATGCATCCGATAAAATATTCTGAGATTTTTTGAACGAAGATCCATGTCGGGTGTGAAGAGAAACATTCAGGAGGTTACTATTTTATGAATCCCAATCATCTGAACGCATATGAAGTCCTGAAGGAAGAGGAGCTTCAGGATATTCATTCAAAAGGATGGCTTCTGAGACACAAAAAAACAGGAGCCAGAGTGATGCTCATCGAGAATAGTGATGAGAATAAGGTTTTTAACATTGCATTCCGTACACCGCCGAAAAACAGCACAGGTGTTGCTCATATATTGGAACACAGCGTACTGTGCGGCTCCAGGGAATTTCCGCTTAAGGATCCTTTTGTGGAGCTGGTAAAAGGTTCTCTTAATACCTTCCTTAATGCCATGACCTATCCGGATAAGACCTGCTACCCGATAGCAAGCTGTAATGACCGGGATTTCCAGAATCTGATGCATGTATATCTGGATGCGGTATTCTATCCGAATATTTACAAAAAAGAAGAGATCTTCCGTCAGGAAGGCTGGAACTACCATCTGGAGAAAAAAGAAGGCCCGCTGAAATACAACGGTGTCGTTTACAATGAAATGAAGGGTGCTTTTTCCTCACCGGATGATGTTCTGGAGCGTGAGATCATGAATTCGCTGTTCCCGGATACCACCTATGGCTGTGAGTCCGGCGGAGATCCTGTAAATATCCCGGATCTCAGTTACGAGGAATTCCTGGATTTCCACAGACAGTACTATCATCCGTCCAACAGCTTTATCTATCTCTATGGAAACATGGATATGGAGGAGAAACTGGAGTTTATTGACAGCCATTATCTGTCTGCCTTTGATTCCCTTGCCATTGATTCCCAGATCCGGGATCAGGAAGCTTTTGCCCAGGTAAAAGATATCCAGAAAAATTATCCGGTGTCAGAGGACGAAGGAGAAGAGGATAACACTTATCTTTCCTACAATATGGTTGTGGGTGAAGCAGCAGATATCAACTTAAGTCTTGCTTTCGAAGTCCTGGATTACGCACTTTTAAGCGCACCGGGTGCACCGCTGAAACAGGCACTTCTGGATGCAAAGATTGGCAAGGATATCTATGGCTCCTTTGAGGATGGAATCAAACAGACCTATTTCTCCATCGTGGCAAAGGGAGCCAACTTAAGCCAGAAAGAGGAATTTGTCAAAGTGATCCGTGACACCCTCACAAAGATCATGGAGGAAGGTATCGACAAGAAGGCAGTAACAGCCGGAATCAACTACTACGAATTCCGTTTCCGTGAGGCAGATTTCTCTTCCTATCCGAAGGGACTGATGTATGGCCTGGATATTTTAAGCAGCTGGCTTTATGATGATACGAAGCCGTTCTGTGAGGTGCAGCTTCTGGAGGGCTTTGAGTTCCTTAAGAAAGCCCTAGAAGAGGGATATTTTGAGGAGCTGATCCGAAAATATCTTCTGGGCAACACTCATGGTGCGATCCTTTCCCTGGTACCGGAGAAGGGCCTTGCAGCAAAGAGGGATAAGGAACTGGAAGAAAAGCTGGAGAATTACAGAAAGAGCCTTTCTGATGAAGAGCTTACCCGGATGGTAGAGAATACCAAAGCGCTGGAGGCTTATCAGGAAGCGGAGGAAGCTCCGGAAGCGCTGACCTGCATCCCCATGCTTTCCAGAGAAGACATCAAAAAAGAGATCACAGGGCTGACAAACGAGGAGCACCATGTGGAGGACAGCTTGTTTCTGTATCATGATGTGTGCACCAATGGTATCGGTTATGCGGATCTTCTTTTTGAGATCCATGACTTTGATGTTGATACAGTCCATTATCTGGGACTTCTGAAATCTGTGCTTGGTGCAGTGGATACGGAGAATTACACTTATGGCGAGCTGTTTAATGAAGTGAATGCGAGAACCGGCGGTATTGCCTATGGGATAGAGGTTTTTGATGATGCCCAGGATACCGATGCATTCCGTGCCATGTTTGCCGTAAGAGGAAAAGCGTTATATCCGGAGATGGATTTCATGTTTTCCATGATCCGGGAGGTTCTTACAACTTCGAAGCTGGATGACACCAAACGTCTCTACGAGATCATTGCCAGAGTGAGATCCAGAGCCCAGGCCAGCCTTGCAAGTGCAGGCCATTCCACCGCCGTTCTCCGTGGTGCTTCCTACGCATCTCCGATGGCGGCATTCCAGGATGAGATGGCAGGAATCGGATATTATCAGTTTATCGAAAAACTGGAGAAGGATTTTGACAGCTGCAAGGATGAGATCGTGAAAAATCTCCGTAAGGTGATGGAAGAGGTCCTTCGTCCGGAGAATTTCTGTGTAAGCTATACCGGAGAGAGAGAATCTCTGGATGTAGTAAAAGCACAGGCTGCCGGGATCAAAAAAGTTTTGTTTAACGGACAGAAGCCGGAGTCTGTGAAGCAGGCCCCCTGCATAAAGAAAAACGAAGCCTTCAAGACCTCCGGCCAGGTCCAGTATGTGGCACAGAACGGAAACTTCCGCAAAAAAGGCCTGGAGTATACCGGTGCACTGGAGATCTTGAAAGTGATCTTAAGCTACGATTATCTCTGGATCAACCTTCGTGTAAAGGGTGGAGCGTATGGCTGCATGAGCGGCTTTAAGAGAAACGGAGAGAGCTTCCTGGTATCCTACCGTGATCCCCATCTAAAGAGAACCCTGGAAGTATACCAAGGAGTGCCGGATTATATCCGTGCCTTTGAGGCAGACGAGCGTGAGATGACAAAATATATTATCGGAACGATCAGCAACAAGGATGTGCCGAGAACTCCGCAGATGCAGGGAAGTATCTCAAAAACCGCATATTTCTCCAATGTTACAGAGGATATGCTCCAGAAGGAAAGAAATCAGATCCTCGGAGCGCAGAAGGAGGATATCCAGAAACTGGCAGCTCTTGTAGAAGCAGTACTTTCCGATGATCAGATCTGCGTAGTAGGAAGTGAGACTGCAATAGAGAAGGCGGAAGATGTATTCATGGAAGTGAAGCCACTGATCGGCTGATGAGAAACAAAGCCTGCTGTCCGTTAAATGGGATAGCAGGCTGTGAAAGGATTATGAGAGGATAAAGAATGGATAATAATTTTAGATCAGGCTTTGTTGCGATCATCGGAAGACCGAATGTTGGAAAATCCACGCTGATGAACCATCTTATCGGACAGAAGATCGCCATCACATCAAACAAGCCACAGACAACCAGAAACAAGATACAGACTGTGTATACCTGTGATGAGGGACAGATCGTATTTTTGGACACACCGGGTATCCACAAGGCAAAAAACAAGCTTGGAGAATACATGGTACAGGTTGCGGAGAGAACCCTGAAGGAAGTAGATGCCATTATGTGGCTGGTGGAGCCATCCACATTCGTAGGTGCGGGAGAGCGCCACATTGCCGAGCAGCTGCAGAAGGTTGGAGTTCCAGTGATTCTCATCATCAACAAGATCGATACGGTAAAAAAAGAAGAGCTTCTTCCTGCGATCGATACCTACCGTAAGATCTGTGATTTTGCAGAGATCATTCCTTGCTCTGCCCTCCGCGGAAAAAACACACAGGATATCATTCCAAGTATTTTCAAATATCTTCCGTACGGACCGATGTTCTATGATGAAGATACAGTTACCGACCAGCCTCAGCGCCAGATCGCCGCAGAGATCATCCGTGAGAAGGCTCTGCATGCACTGGATGAGGAGATCCCTCACGGTATCGCCGTTGCCATCGACCGGATGAAGAAACGTCCGGGAAGAAGCAACATCATAGATATTGATGCGACCATCATCTGCGAGCGTAATTCCCATAAAGGCATCATCATCGGAAAACAGGGTGCCATGCTGAAAAAGATCGGAAGCAATGCCCGCTATGAGCTGGAGCGTATGCTGGAAGCAAAGGTAAACCTAAAGCTCTGGGTCAAGGTGACTAAGAACTGGAGAGACAGTGATTTCCTGATCAAGAACTTTGGATATGATAAGAAAGAAATCTGAAAATGAGTGATCTGATTACCGTACAGGGAGTGGTACTTTCTGCCATGCCGGTAGGGGATTATGACAAGCGGATCGTCCTTCTCACAAGAGAGAGGGGGAAGATCTCCGCTTTTGCCAAGGGAGCGAGACGGCAGAACAGTCCGTTCATGGCAGCAGCTAACCCGTTTGTATTTGGAAGCTTTACTCTTTATGAGGGAAGGACAAGTTATAATCTCAATCAGGTCAGCGTACAGCATCATTTTGTGGAGCTGGCCACCCGGCAGCCGGGGGTTTACTATGGATATTATTTTCTGGAGCTGGCAGATTATTTTGGCAAAGAGGGAACGGATGAGAAGGAGATGATGAATCTTCTCTATGTGACCATCAAAGCCATTTTGAATCCTCATATAGAAGACCGGCTGGTGCGCTGTATCTATGAACTGCGGACTATGGTGATCCAGGGCGTGATGCCGCAGCTGTTCCAGTGTGCGGGCTGCGGGAGAGAGCTTACGGAGGAAGAAACCGGAGAACTTTTTTTCTCCCAGGGCGAGCATGGGATCCTGTGTGCGGACTGCAGCAGGATGGCCATGGACAGGAAACGAATCTCAGCGGCTGCCCTGTATGCCATGCGCTACATAGCCGTGTCCCCCCTGGCAAAGCTGTATACGTTTACAGTGCGGGATGATGTGCTGCGGGAACTGGAACGCCACATTTACCGGTATACGGAGCTGAATACAGACAAGCGGTTTAAAAGTCTGGAGATCCTGGAATTGATGAGATAGATCACTGCCGGCTGCGGAATAACCGTAACGATTTATTTTTCAAAAGCAGGACAGGATGCAATGCAAATGGAAATATCCTTGAAAAATCATGAGGATACTAGTATAATAAGACCAAAAATGTAAAAAAGCAGCTTTTTCCGGAGCTTTCCGGACGCATTTGGCGAAACAGCTGCAAGTCAAGAGGAGAGAAATCATGGAAAAGACAATGGAAAAGATCGTAGCTCTTGCAAAAGCCAGAGGATTTGTTTACCCGGGTTCCGAGATCTACGGCGGCCTGGCAAACACATGGGATTATGGAAATCTCGGTGTAGAGCTTAAAAATAACGTAAAACGTGCATGGTGGCAGAAATTCATTCAGGAGTCTCCGTACAATGTAGGTGTTGACTGTGCGATCCTTATGAACCCGCAGACATGGATCGCTTCCGGACATCTTGGCGGATTTTCTGATCCTCTTATGGACTGTAAAGAGTGCCACGAGCGTTTCCGTGCAGATAAGCTCATTGAGGACTTTTGTGCAGAGCATGACATTGCCATTGAGGGAAGCGTAGATGCATGGTCCCAGGAGAAGATGATGGACTTCATCAAAGAACACGAGGTAGGATGTCCGAGCTGTGGTAAACACAACTTCACAGATATCCGTCAGTTCAACCTGATGTTCAAGACATTCCAGGGTGTTACCGAAGATGCCAAGAATACTGTATATTTAAGACCGGAGACTGCACAGGGTATTTTCGTAAACTTCAAGAACGTACAGAGAACATCTCGTAAAAAGATCCCGTTTGGTATCGGCCAGATCGGTAAATCCTTCCGTAACGAGATCACACCGGGTAACTTCACATTCCGTACCCGTGAGTTCGAGCAGATGGAGCTTGAGTTCTTCTGCGAGCCGGATACAGATCTTGAGTGGTTTGCATACTGGAAGAAGTTCTGCCTTGACTGGCTGAGTGCTCTCGGACTTAAGGATGATGAGGTTCGTTACCGTGACCATGATAAGGAAGAGCTGAGCTTCTACAGCAAGGCTACCACAGATGTGGAATTCCTTTTTCCATTCGGATGGGGTGAGCTCTGGGGAATCGCTGACAGAACAGATTATGACCTGACACAGCATCAGAATGTATCCGGCCAGGATCTCACATACTTTGATGATGAGAAGAAACAGAAATATATCCCATACGTTATCGAGCCATCACTTGGAGCAGACCGTATGGTACTTGCTTTCCTCTGCAGCGCTTACGATGAGGAAGTTCTGGATGCAGAGAAGAACGATGTCCGTACAGTCCTTCATTTCCATCCGGTACTTGCACCGGTTAAGATCGGTGTGCTTCCGCTTTCCAAGAAGCTTAACGAGGGTGCTGAGAAGATCTACCAGCAGCTTTCCAAGAAGTACAACTGTGAGTACGATGACCGTGGAAATATCGGTAAACGTTACCGCAGACAGGATGAGATCGGTACTCCGTTCTGTATCACTTATGACTTCGAGTCTGAGAATGACGGTGCAGTTACAGTCCGTGACCGTGACACTATGGAGCAGGTACGTGTGAAGATCGATGAGCTTGATGCATACTTTGCTGATAAATTTACATTTTAAGTAAATACATTTTTTAATAAAAAACCTCCGGCTATTTTCTGGCCGGAGGCTTTTTTTCAATAAGTCTGTTTTTCATCCGCCAGTTTCTTGGCGACATTCCGTATACATTTTTGAAAGCCCGGGAAAAATGCAGCTGATTGGGATATCCGACTGCATTTCCGATATCTGCGATAGACAGGGCTGTGATCTTAAGAAGTTCTGCAGCTTTGGTCATGCGATAGCTGATCAGGAATTCCTGGGGAGAACGTCCGATGGTGTCGTGGAAGATCTTACCGAAGTAGCTTCGGTTCAGGCCGCAGCAGGCTGCGATATCCTCAATGGAAATATCATTCTGGAAATTCTGTTCAATAAAAGAGAGCGCCTCCTTGATATAAAAATCACGGATACTTCCATCCTGTTTCATGCGGACAGTTTCAGTAGAGCGCATAAAGTAATCCAGAAAAAGCCAGGTATGTCCGATAAGATGAAAGGGTGATTCCTGGGAATTATGGCTGATATAAAGCATTTCCTCCATCATTTTCTGGCGGAGATCTGCAGAGTGGCTGTGATAGACCGGATGGTCCGGACTTAAACCTGCAGTTTCCACGATCTCTTTTGCCCGGAGCCCATCAAATTCCACCCAGGTGTACTCCCATGGAAAGTCGGTATCTGCAATGTAGGTGTTGATCTGACCGGGAAAAAGCATGAAACCCTGGCCGCTTTTTACCTGATAGGTGATGGTCTCTCCTGCGGAATTGTCTGCCATCAGAGTTCCGGTACCGGAGATCACATAATGAAAAATATAATGGTTTCGTGCTGCCGGGCCGAATGAATGTGCCGGAGCGCAGTGCTCCCAGCCGTATTGGTATAATCCGATATCAACAAAGTTTTCATTTGGAAAAACGGAGAAGAGAAGGTCATTCATATTTTTATCCTTTAGGCGTATGATTTTGTCTGGTTTCAGTAACATTATATATTAAAACAGCAGGGAACTTCAACATATGTATAAAAATGCAATTACAAAAACAGCCTGTAAAATATACTAAAAAGAGGAGGATAATCGATAAAACTTTGTGAGAAAATTAAGTTTCTCGAGAAACTTGTTGATTTTCGATAAATTCGGAATATACTAATTTTAGATAAAAGTAGTGATATAGGCGTAAAATATATCAAAATGCTAGATGACTTTAATGAAGACAGAGAAAAATTGCATTTTGGTATAAAACAAGAAAAACACTGCTATTTATGCAAGCATAAAGCTATGTTAAAATAGCTTTCAGAAAAAAGAAACCAGAGAATAAGTATTGGAGAGCCCGGATAGCCATATCAGTTAAATGGGTGATATCCGACTTATCAAATAAAAGGAAAAGGAAGGAGCATTACAAGATGCGCAACAGAAGTAAATGGATCCTCTGTATGGGACTTGCCTTTACCATGGCAGCTTCCGTTACATTGAGCGGATGCGGCACAGGTAAAAAGGACAGCGGAAAGACAGAGATCGAACTTGTGCAGTATAAACCGGAAGCGGTTAAGGCATTTGAAAAACTGGAAGAAAAATTCAATGCCACTCATGATGATATCCATCTTACCATCGAATCACCAAACGATGCTATGACTGTATTGAAGACAAGATTTATCCGTGAGGATAATCCGGATATCATTGGAATCGGAGGCGATGTTAACTTTTCCAATTTTATTGATTCTGATATGCTGATGGATATTTCCGATTATCAGGGACTGGATTCGATCAAAGATGCATATAAAGAAATTGATAAAGCGCTGGAATTCGTTCCGGAAGACGGAGTCTATGCGGTTCCTTACGTGGCCAATGCCGCCGGAATCCTTTACAATCGTGAGCTTTTCAAGGAGCATGGCTGGCAGATCCCGACTACATGGGATGAATTTATGAGCCTTTGCCAGGAAATTCAGGATGCAGGTATCCAGCCGCTTTATTTCGGATTTAAAGATACCTGGACCTGTCTTGCACCGTGGAATTCTATTGCGGTAGATCTTGCACCAGCCGATGTATGCCGCCAGGTAAACCAGGGAAACACTACTTTTGCAAAAGAGTATAAGGAAGTAGCAGACCGTATGCTGGAGCTTATCCAGTATGGACCGGATGATCCCTTTGCCTATGATTACAATGGAGCCTGCACCGCTTTTGCAAAAGGGGAGGCTGCCATGTATCCCATCGGAAGCTATGCGATCCCACAGATCCAGAGTGTAAATCCGGATATGGATATTGATTCTTTTGTAACACCGGCAAGCAATGATCCGTCAGAAAACAAACTGAATTCCGGAGTTGACCTTCAGTTCTGTGTGATGGATGACTGTGAGAATAAGGAAGCTGCATATGAAGTGCTGGATTTCCTTCTTGAGGATGAGAATATACAGACATATCTGGATGACCAGAAGGCAGTTCCCTGTAAAGAGGGTGATTTCACACTTCCCTCTACTCTGGATGGTATGAAGGAATACATAGAAGAGGGAAGGATGGCCGACTACCAGGATCATTATTATCCTACAGAGATGGCTGTGGATGCACAGATCCAGACCTTCCTGATGAAAAAGGATAAAGATGCATTCCTGAAAAAATTTGATACAGACTGGACAAGATATAACCGTGACATTATCCGTAAAGTACAGGACTATGAGGAGAAGAACGGGGAAGGAGAGAACTGATCATGGGAAAAAAATCTATGAGTGGAAGAAAGCTGACCTTTCTTCTGATCACCATTCCGATCGTGGCATTATTTTTCTGCTTTAACACACTGCCTCTGATCAAGGGTGTGATCTACAGCTTTACGAACTTTAAAGGCTATGGAAGCTATGACTGGGTAGGACTTCGAAACTATAAGGATCTTTTTACAGACAGCCGTGTTGGCGGTTCCTATCTGTTTACCTTTAAGCTGGCCATCGTGGCAACTATTGTAACGAATGTACTCAGCCTGATCCTGGCACTTGGACTGAACAGCAAGATCCGTTTCAAGAGTGCAATGCGTGGAGCTTATTTTATTCCTAATGTACTTGGCGCACTGGTCGTAGGATATATTTTCAATTATTTCTTTACATATATCCTGCCTGCATTCGGAAAGATGATCGGAAATAAAACATTGTCTTCCAGCATGCTTTCCAGTACGAGCCTGGCATGGGTTGCCATCGTGATCGTTTGTGCATGGCAGTCCATCGCAATGAATACCATTATCTATATTTCGGGCCTCCAGACAGTGCCGGAGGATGTATACGAGGCAGGAGCTATTGACGGTGCTACCGGATTCAGTAAGTTCCGTTATCTGACATTCCCGCTGATCGTTCCGTTTTTCAGTATCAACATGGTTCTCTGTGTGAAAAACTTCCTGATGGTATTTGATCAGATCATGGCTTTGACAAAGGGTGGTCCTGCACAGAGTACAGAATCCATTTCCTATCTGATCTATAACAATGGTATGAGTGGCGGTCAGTTTGGATTCCAGAGCGCTAATGCGGTTATATTCTTTATTGTGATCGTGATCATTTCTGCAGTGCAGTTGACTATCACAGGGAAAAAGGAGGAGCAGCTGTAATGAAAACGAAAGTAAGAGAAAAAGCGAACTGGCCGGTAACGATCCTTCTGATCCTTGGCCTTATCACAGTGGTATTTCCGCTTTATATGACAATTGTGATCGCATTCAAGCAGCCGACAGAGATGACCAACAGTGTAGCCGGGATCCTGTCTCTGCCAGAGAAATTCAGTCTTGCCAATTTCAGGGAAGCTATGGAGGTAACAGACTTCTGGCATTCTCTTGGAAACAGTGTATTGATCACTGTGATTACAGTGGTTCTTGCTATTGTAATTCATTCACTTTTAGGTTATGCTATAGCCAGAAACAAGAGAAGTAAATTTTATAAATTTATCTATCTCTATGTAGTGAGCGGTATGTTTGTTCCGTTTGCTATCCTGATGATGCCGCTTGTAAAGCAGACTGCTGAGATGGGCCTTGATAACAAAGTCGGTGTGATCATTCTTTACACGGTATTTTATATGCCTATGAATGTGCTTCTTTATTCCGGATATCTGACAAACATTCCAATGGCCCTTGAGGAGGCTGCCTGTGTGGATGGAGCCAGCACCTGGAAAACATATTGGAAGATCATCTTTCCGATCATGAAGCCGATGCATGCCACAGTGGCAGTTCTGACAGCACTTGGAACCTGGAATGATGTTATGACTCCATTGGTTATCATGTCCGGATCTACGGGTGGAACCACATTGCCTCTGGCACAGCTGAATTTCCAGACTCAGTTCGGAACAAACTATAACCTTGCGTTTGCCTCTTATCTGCTGGCACTGCTTCCGATCCTTCTGTTTTATCTGATCTGCCAGAAGCATATTTTAAATGGTGTTGTAAACGGTGCCGTAAAATAAAAACACAAGAAAAAGGAGGATTCACATATGGGAATCATCTACTGCGAGAAAGACAGAACGTTTACCCTGCAGACAAAAGAAACTACATATCAGATGCAGGTGGATCAGTACGGATTTCTTCTTCATCTCTATTATGGTAAAAAGGCAGAAGGCTGCATGGATTATCTTCTGACCTACTATGACAGAGGATTTTCCGGAAATCCCTATGATGCGGGAACAGACAGAACCTATTCCATGGACTCTCTTCCACAGGAGCTTTCCTGCTACGGAAACGGAGATTTCCGCAGTGCATCACTGATGCTGGAAAACGGTGACGGAAGCATGAGCTGTGATATGCGTTACAAGAACTATACTATCCGTGACGGTAAATACAGCCTTCCGGGGCTTCCGGCGGTTTATGCAGATAATGATGAGGCACAGACTCTGGAGATCGTACTGGAGGATCCGGCTACTGGCGTGGAGGCCATGCTTCTTTACGGTGTACTTCCGGAACTGGATATCATTACAAGAAGCGTCTATATCCGCAATCAGAGCAGTGAGAAGATCTATGTGAACAAGGTGATGTCCGCAGAACTGGATTTTCTTTACGGAGATTATGACCTGCTTACTTTTTACGGAAGACATGCCATGGAGCGGAATCTGCAGAGAGTACCGGTGGCTCATGGAAGTCAGATGATCGGCAGTGTCCGTGGCACATCCAGCCATCAGTATAATCCGATGATGATCCTGGCAGAGAAGGACACAACAGAGGATCATGGAGGCTGCTATGCTATGTCCTTTGTATATAGTGGAAATTTCCAGGGTGAGGTTCTTAAAGATCAGTACAATCAGACAAGAATGCTCCTTGGTGTACAGGAGGAGTGCTTCCGGTATCCGCTGGAAGCCGGGGAGACCTTCTATGCACCTGAGGTGATCTTAAGCTACACAGATCAGGGAATGAACCGTCTTTCCCAGAATCTGCACAGCTGCATCCGTCATCATATCTGCCGTGGTAAATATAAGACAGAGGTCCGTCCAGTGCTGGTAAACAGCTGGGAGGCAGCATATTTTGATTTTACAGGGGAGACTTTATATAATCTGGCAAAAGAGGCAAGGAGCCTTGGTATCGATATGCTGGTTCTGGATGACGGCTGGTTTGGAAAACGTGACGATGACAACAGTGGTCTTGGGGACTGGTATGTCAATGAGAAGAAGCTTGGAGAGACTCTCGGCGGACTGGTAAAAAGAGTCAATGACCTTGGAGTGAAATTCGGTATCTGGATCGAGCCGGAGATGATCTCTGAGGACAGTGATCTTTACCGTGAGCATCCGGACTGGGCACTTACGATTCCGGGAAGAAAACCAGTGAGATCCAGAAATCAGCTGGTACTTGATTTTTCTAGAAAAGAAGTTGTAGACGGAATCTTCGGACAGATCAGTGCGGTATTGGATAATGCCAATATTGAGTACGTTAAATGGGACATGAATCGAAGCCTGATGGATGTATTTTCCGTAATGACCAAGGATCAGGGACGTGTAATGTATGATTATGTCCTGGGATTGTACGATTTTCTGGACCGTATGGTGAACCGTTATCCGGATCTTCTGATCGAGGGCTGCAGCGGCGGCGGCGGAAGATTTGACGCAGGTATGCTGTATTACACACCGCAGATCTGGTGCAGCGACAACTCCGATGCTATTGACAGGCTTCGGATCCAGTATGGAACTTCCTTCGGATATCCGGTATCGGCCATGGGAGCACATGTATCTGCAGTGCCGAACCATCAGACAGGAAGGATCACCCCGTTACATACCAGAGGTGTGGTTGCTATGTCCGGAACCTTCGGCTACGAGCTGGATCTTCTGAAGCTGACTGAGGAAGAAAAAGATGAGGTCCGCAGCCAGATCGGGGAATTCCGTAAATATGCGCCACTGATCCAGAACGGACGGTACTATCGCCTGACAGATCCGTTTAAGAGTGAGGTCTGTGCATGGGAGATCGTTGGAAATTCTCAGGAAGAAGTTCTGCTCAATGTTGTCATGGAGGAGATCCATGGAAATATGACTGTGAATTATGTGCAGCTTCGCGGCCTTGATGAGAGTGCACTTTATAAGGAACAGACTACCGGCAGGATCTATTCCGGAGCTGCTCTGATGCATGGTGGAATGCCGCTTCCTGCAGAGTTTGGGGAGTACAGAGCTTATCAGTATCATTTTGTGAGAGAATAAGAGCGTATTGAGACAGTAAGATAAATAAAAGGATCCGTCATACAGACAGCTGAAAAAGCCGATGTATGGCGGATCTTTTTTATCATAGCTCAGTGTACGGTGATCTGATAGCTCTTGATAAATTCCTCATCCGGTTTCAGCACATTGATATTTGCTTTTTCGGAAAGAGGTTTTTCAAAATCACAGTCATCACAGCGTCCCATCCACGGCTCCAGGCATACGAAGGGAGCACCGGGTACGGACCAGATACCGAAATTCGGGAAGCCCTCACTGGTAAGTGTCAGATATGGAGTTCCGTCCGGGAAGAGGATACCGGCCTTTTGGATCTGGCCGTTATCAAAAACAAGAGCGTCTTTATCAAACATGTGAGGAGCAATGGAACAGGTTCCGTTTTCAAGGGAAAGTGTATGTGGCTCGTCAGCAAGGACTGTTCCTACAGACGTATCGATAAGGAGATAGGTAAGAGTGTCCAGGCCTTCAAAAGCAAGACGGTAATCACTCTGGGATTCGCCTTCACGTACCGGAACACGGAATGCCGGATGGCCGCCGATGGTAAAATACATAGTTTCAGAATCATTATTAACTACTTCCCAGCATACTTCCAGGTCGTGCTTCTTCAGAGTGTAGGTGATCTTCAGAGCGAAAGCAAACGGATAAACATTCAGGGTTTCTTCAGAGGACTTAAGGACAAAGGAAAGGGAAGTATCGGTGATATCCGTGCAGATAAAATCGCTGTCTCTTGCAAAGCCGTGCTGGCTGGAAGGATATTCCTTTCCGTTCAGACGCCAGATATCTTTGTAGTTACGTCCCACGTTGGGAAAAAGTACAGGCGCATGGCGTTTCCAGTAAGCCGGATCTGCCTGCCAGAGGATCTCCCTGTCATTAGTCTTGTCATAGATGCCGGTGAGTTCAGCACCGTGATCGGAAACGGAAATCTTAAGAAAGCTGTTTTCAATCGTTCGTGTCATGATAAACCTCCTGTATGACAGCATTCGGGTAATATTACCTCGGAATTGCTGCATGTTTTTTTCTATTTTAGCACATTTTTCAGATGATAACGAGAAAAATACAATCTGTGAAAAATATAACTGGAAAATCTGTCATATTTCACAAGAGAAATTGCTGTTTTTTGGAAGAATAACCTTGACTAATGAAGGATAAATCTATAAAATAATTATGTGCGTAGAAAACATACATTTTTTATGTTTTAAAGAACAATAATTAGGAGGAAAATGTAAAATGGCAAAATGGGTTTACATGTTTACAGAAGGTAATGCTACTATGAGAAATCTTCTGGGCGGCAAAGGTGCCAACCTTGCTGAGATGACAAACCTCGGTCTTCCTGTACCGCAGGGCTTCACAATCACAACAGAGGCCTGCACACAGTACTACGAGGATGGCAGATCCATCAACGATGAGATCATGGCTCAGATCATGGAAGCAATTACCAAGATGGAAGGAGTTACCGGTAAGAAATTCGGTGACAAAGAAAATCCTCTGCTTGTATCCGTTCGTTCTGGTGCGAGAGCATCTATGCCAGGTATGATGGACACAATCCTCAACCTTGGTTTAAATGAAGAAGTTGTTAACACTCTTGCTGAGAAATCCGGCAATGAGCGTTGGGCTTGGGACTGCTACAGAAGATTCATCCAGATGTACTCTGACGTAGTTATGGAAGTTGGTAAGAAATACTTCGAGGAGCTCATCGATGAGATGAAAGCTAAGAGAGGTGTTAAGCAGGACGTTGAGCTTACAGCTGCTGACCTGCATGAGCTTGCTGACCAGTTCAAAGCTGAGTATAAATCTAAAATCGGTTCTGATTTCCCAACTGATCCGAAGGAGCAGCTGGTAGGCGCAATCAAAGCCGTATTCCGTTCCTGGGACAACCCACGTGCGAACGTATATCGTCGTGACAACGATATCCCATATTCCTGGGGTACAGCTGTTAACGTACAGATGATGGCATTCGGTAACATGGGTGATGACTGTGGTACAGGTGTTGCCTTCACACGTGACCCTGCTACAGGTGCTAACGGTCTGTTCGGTGAGTTCCTTACCAATGCACAGGGCGAGGACGTAGTTGCTGGTGTTCGTACACCTATGCACATCTCCGAGATGGAGCAGAAGTTCCCGGAAGCATTCGTACAGTTCAAACAGGTTTGCGAGACTCTTGAGAAACATTACAGAGACATGCAGGATATGGAGTTTACTGTAGAGCATGGTAAACTGTATATGCTTCAGACACGTAATGGTAAGAGAACTGCACAGGCTGCTCTTAAGATCGCTTGTGACCTCGTTGATGAGGGAATGAGAACTGAGGAAGAGGCTGTTGCAATGATCGATCCTCGTAACCTTGATACACTTCTTCATCCGCAGTTCGATGCAGCTGCTCTTAAAGCTGCTACACCGATGGGTAAAGGTCTTGGTGCTTCTCCAGGAGCTGCTTGCGGTAAGATCGTATTCTCTGCAGAGGACGCTGTTGAGTGGGCTGCAAGAGGAGAGAAAGTTGTTCTTGTTCGTCTTGAGACATCCCCAGAGGATATCACAGGTATGAAAGCTGCTCAGGGTATCCTGACAGTTCGTGGTGGTATGACATCTCACGCAGCTGTAGTTGCTCGTGGTATGGGATCCTGCTGTGTATCCGGATGCGGCGATATCGCTATGGATGAGGAGAACAAGAAATTCACACTTGCTGGTAAAGAGTTCCATGAAGGAGATGCAATCTCCATTGATGGTACAACAGGTAACATCTATGATGGACTTATCCCGACTGTAGATGCTAAGATCGCTGGTGAGTTCGGACGTATCATGGGATGGGCTGACAAGTACAGAACAATGAAAGTTCGTACAAACGCTGATACTCCTGCTGATGCTAAGAAAGCTCGTGAGCTTGGTGCAGAGGGAATTGGTCTTTGCCGTACAGAGCATATGTTCTTTGAGGGCAACAGAATCGATGCATTCCGTGAGATGATCTGCTCTGAGACAGTAGAGGAGAGAGAAGCAGCACTTGCTAAGATCCTTCCGGAGCAGCAGGGAGACTTCGAGAAACTCTATGAGGCACTTGAAGGAAATCCTGTAACAATTCGTTTCCTTGATCCGCCACTTCATGAGTTCGTTCCTACAGAGGAAGAGGACATCAAGAAACTGGCTGATGCTCAGGGCAAGACTGTAGAGCAGATCAAGACAATCATCGCTTCCCTTCACGAGTTCAACCCGATGATGGGACATCGTGGATGCCGTCTTGCTGTTACTTATCCAGAGATTGCTAAGATGCAGACAAGCGCTGTTATCCGCGCAGCTATCAACGTTAAGAAGAATCATCCGGATTGGAACATCAAACCGGAGATCATGATTCCGCTTGTTGGTGACATCAAAGAGCTTAAATATGTTAAGAAATTCGTTGTAGAGACAGCAGATGCAGAGATCAAAGCAGCTGGTTCTGACCTTGAGTACGAGGTTGGTACTATGATCGAGATCCCGAGAGCAGCTCTTACAGCTGATGATATCGCTAAAGAGGCTGACTTCTTCTGCTTCGGTACAAACGACCTTACACAGATGACATACGGATTCTCCCGTGATGATGCTGGTAAGTTCCTTAACGCATACTATGATGCTAAGATCTTCGAGAACGATCCATTCGCTAAACTTGATCAGGTTGGCGTTGGTAAACTTATGAAGATGGCAATCCAGCTTGGAAAACCGGTTAACCCGAAACTTCACGTAGGTATCTGCGGTGAGCACGGCGGAGATCCGTCTTCCGTAGAGTTCTGCAACGAGATCGGACTTGACTATGTATCCTGCTCACCGTTCCGTGTACCGATCGCTCGTCTTGCAGCAGCACAGGCAGCAATCGCTAAGAAGAACGCCTAAGCAGAACTTCATATTGCTTCAAGGCTGAAACTTCAGCCTGATCAAGCATAGAAAGCTTCTGGCAGTCTGTAGAAATACAGATTGTCAGGAGCTTTTTTATACAGGGGAAAGAACCATGAAAAAGAAAATTTTTATTATCACAGGAATGATTCTGTGTATCCTGGCAGGAATAGTTATCGTGCCTTCCGTGATCAGAACCAGACAGGCAGTAAAAGAATTTGAAAAAGATTTTCATGCATCCGCCAATTCCGGGGCAGATTCTGCGGGGATAGATTCTGAAGATGAGCCAGCTGCGGAGAACGAAGAAGTTTCAGAGGAAGAAGAGAAGAAAGCGTTTGAGCTGGATACGTATTTGGATCACAGAGATATGACTCACCGGTTGTATATTTACGACATGGATTATATTGAAAAGGCTATTTCCTTTGAGAAAAAAAGCCTTCAGGATTTTGAGGAGGTGATCCGGCAGAATCCGAAAATCCCGGATAACTTTAAACCACTTATGGAAGAATGCTGCAAACGTGTGTTCGAAAAATATCCGGATGTGGAACTTCGCCCTTTTTATCAGAATCTTCAGAGCCTGGAAGTTGTGGAATGTACCGAGGATGAACTGTTGAAAGTCAGCTGGGATGTTTATTCCTGTGGATGTTACGTGAAATCAGAGAACAAGATTTATGTGCTGAAAGATAAAGAATACGAAGAAGGAACCTGGGATTATCAGGTGATCTTTCATGAACTGAGCCATTGTCTGCGGGACAGCCATTATACAGATGAAGATGGAAACAAAGTATACATTCAGTTTGCGGGACTGAATTATTATGATGTTCCCAATGCGGAGGCAATCAATTCCCTGTTTGCGGTAAGCCTTTTTGATTATGAGGAAAAGGATATTGCCTATCAGATGCAGAGCAATGCTCATAAAATAATGATCGAATGCATGGACAATTATTCTCTGGATGATTATGTGAATCACAGTCTGGGATATTATGCAAAACAGCTGGATGAATATAATCAGGATGACAACTATGCAACAACGATCCTGACGCTGATGGATGAGCAGTACCACGATTACTACGATGAAAAGACATCGGAGAACCCGGAAAAATATTACCCGATCTATGATTATATTTCCAACATGTATCTGGGAAAACATCTGAACGCAGGGATGAGCCTGGAAGAAGCCAGAGGGATTATGGATGAGATGCTGGAAAAACTCCTCTTTGACGTCCCGGAGGAATATCATATAGATAGAGATCATTTTTATGAGTATCTGAAGAAGTATTATACAGAGAGATTTTCTGCCGCATAGCTGGAAGTTTTCCGTTTGCGATGATTCCGACAGTTTACGAAAAAAGGGATTCATGGTATCATGAAAGAAACAGGGCAGATCATGCCAGAGGATAAGGAGAATTTTATGAACCAGGAATCACAGACACCGCATAAGAGGCGGGTACGATATAAAGGAAAATATCCGAAGAAATTTGAGGAGAAATATAAAGAGCTTCAGCCTGAGAAATATAAAGATACCATTGAACATGTGATCAGCAAGGGGAATACACCGGCTGGAATGCATATTTCCATTATGGTGAAAGAGATCATTGATTTTCTGGAGATCAAGCCGGGGCAGGTTGGATTTGATGCCACACTTGGATACGGTGGACATACCAGAGCTATGCTGGAATGTCTGAAAGGCCAGGGCCATATGTATGCCACAGATGTGGACCCGGAAGAGTCTGCCAAGACCAGAAAACGTCTGGCAGAGCAGGGCTTCGGGGAAGATATCCTGACAATTAAGCTCCAGAATTTCTGCACCATTGATGAGATCGCGAAAGAAGTCGGGGGCTTTGATTTTATCCTGGCGGATCTTGGGGTATCTTCCATGCAGATCGACAATCCAAAGAGAGGTTTTTCTTTTAAAGTGGACGGACCTCTGGATCTAAGACTGAACCAGGAGTCCGGGATCAGTGCGGCGGAGCGTCTGGATACCATTTCCAGAGAAGAACTTGCCGGAATGCTGGATGAGAATTCCGATGAGCCGTACTGTGAGGAAATCGCCAGAGCCATTACCGATGAGATCCGTAAGGGCAACCGCATAGATACCACCACGAAACTTCGGGAAGTGATCGAGAAGACTCTGGATTTTCTTCCGGAAAAAGAGAAAAAAGACACGGTCAAAAAAACATGCCAGAGGGTTTTCCAGGCGTTGCGTATCGATGTAAACCGGGAATTCGAGGTTCTCTATGATTTTATGGAAAAACTCCCCGGAGCTTTGAAACCAGGCGGACGTGTGGCAATCCTTACCTTCCATTCCGGAGAAGACAAACTGGTAAAGAAAGCACTGAAACAGGGATACAAAGAAGGAATTTATTCTGATTATTCCAAAGATGTGATCCGACCGTCTGCTCAGGAATGCGCTCAGAATGGACGTGCCAGATCAACGAAGATGCGCTGGGCGATAAAAGCATAAATGATGATCTCCATAAGCCATGGCAAAAAATAAGCCATGGCTTATTTTTTGAAAAAATTACAAATTTCTGTTCTGTATTTTGGAATAATTCCATACAAATTAAAAAATCACTGTGCTATCATGTTAAACAATTACAGTGACCTGGAAAAGTTAAAGATCAGATAAATATTTTTCGGGACACCACGAATTGGAAAGGAAAAAACATGGATATCACACTTGAAACAGCAGCAGATAAGCTGGTAAAAGAAATTTTTGGCGTGAAGCCTGAAGAAACTGTGATCATCACAGCAGATGATGATTCGGATGCATCGGTTGTAGAAGCAGTAAAAAACAGTGCAAAAAATGCAGGAGCACATGCAATGGTAATTTCAGTTCCCACACCAGGGGGAGTAGGAAAAGCAGCAGATCCGGATCTTCCGGTCGATGCGTTAAGTGCAGCACTTCTCTGTGCAGATGTATGGATCGAATTTAATCATCAGTGGCTTCTTTATTCCACACCATTTGAGCGTGCAGAAGCAGAGAACAAAAAAATGCGTTACATGTGTCTGGTAGATTTTAACCCTGACCTCATGATCCGTACCATCGGCAATGTGGAGACAGAGCAGCTCAAAAAATTTATGCTTGCGATCACTGAAAAAACAAAAAATGCAAAGAACATGCGTGTCACAACTCCGGCTGGATGTGATATATCATTTGAAATCGATCCTGGCCATTATACAGCATGTGACTGCGGAAACGCAACAGTACCAGGAATCCATATGCTTACAGGACAGATCAATGTTGTGCCGCGATTTGGAAGCATCAATGGCGTGATCGTTTTTGACGGATCTGTAACCCCACCTTTTGGAACCACACCGGATGCGCCGATCCGTCTTACAATTGAAAACAGTAAAATCGTAAAAATTGAAGGAGGCCGTGATGCAGCCATTTTTGAAGAGCATTTGAAAAGCTTTGAAGATGAGGGAATGTTCAAGCTTGCACATATTGCGTATGGGTTTAATCCAGGAGCGGTTCTTACCGGCAATATTGTGGAGGATGAGCGTGTATGGGGATCCACAGAGTGGGGAATTGGTTATGTCAGCCCATTTGACGCTCCGCCGCACGGACAGGATGCAAAATCCCACTGTGATGGCATTTGCCTGAATTCTTCTGTATGGCTTGATGGTGTACAGATCATGGATGAAGGGAGAATAACAGATCCATATCTGAAAGAGCTGGCTGCATTCAGAGAATAAATAATATGAACATATCTTTATTGCAGGTTTTAAATGCACCTTTGTTTGAGAATGTAAAAATTTTGTCAGGACGGGCCGGACTTGGCCGGATCGTAAAGCGGGCATCTGTTTTTGATGCGCCATTTAAAGAGGATGTGCTGGAGAAAGATATTCTGGCACCTGGAGATTTTTTTATCACATCTCTTTTGCAGTTTCAGCCGAAATCAGAAGAACTGATGCAGGTTCTGGCGCTTCTTGTAAAAGGAAACTGCAGTGGGCTCTGTGTGATGATGGAGGAGAGAGCAGAGCTTTTTTCGAAAGAAATGCTTGCTTTCTGTGAAGAGAAGCAGTTTCCTGTGATCTGTATGAGGGAAGATATTTCTTATGCAGAGGTCCTTGGAGTTATTAATCAATGTATCCTGGAAGAACAGACAAATGTGCTTAATCAGCTGAAACTGGATAAGATCCTAGCATCGAGGACTCTGCCCCAGGAGCGAATGAAGATCCTTTTTAGCATTAATCCGGGGATCAGGGAGTACGTACAGGCTGTTTATATCCGGGATGAACGGCGGAAGATCACACAAAGAAAAAAAACAGGAGAAGTCTGTTCATCTTTTGATATATTTATTCCGGCGGATAACTATGATATCTGTATTTTGAGTGCAGATTCCAGGAAGGAACTGGAACAGCATAAAAATGTAGTGTGTGAACAGCTTTTGAGAAGCTATCATAACCGCAGACTTGGAATTGGCAGACCTTATGCCAGATACAGAGTAGAACGAACACTTCTTGAAGCAGGAGACGCCCTGGACATGGCACAGGCATCGGACCGGAGGCAGCAGGTCTATGATCCATTGTCTCCGCAGCAGCTTCTTTTGCCTATCAGGGGAAGTCGGGAAATGCAGGAATTTTATGACGAATTTTGTCGAGAGATTGCGGCGAAAACAACGGAAGAAGGCATGGAGGACATGCTTCTTACAACAAGGGCGTATGTACAGTGCAATGGAGATTTTAAAAAAACTGCCAAAAAACTGAAACAGCACGAGAATACGATCCGTTATCGTATTAACCGTCTGAGAAATTATCTTGATGTGGAAGAACAGCCGTTGCTTTTTCATGAGATCATTTCTCTGGCTGTGCGGATCGAATCTATGCTGGAGATAAAAAAGAATAAAGAGGTATGAGAGTGGAACAGGAAAAGAAAACAGGAAATGTGGAATCTGTCACATTGGAACAGGTTCCGATGGAAGAGAGAAAAAGCTGGGCAGATGTTGCCATGATCCAGGCGGGAATTATGATCTGTGTGCCCAGTCTGATGCTGGGAGGAATCCTGGCAGAGTCTATGCCGATGTCTCAGGCCATCTGGTCAGGGGTAATCGGATATGCAGTGATCGTGGCGTTGATGATATTTTGTGGAATCATGGGAAGTGATCTTGGTGTACCGACATGTGTTGTTGCATCTGGCGTTTTTGGAAAACAGGGATCATCAAAGCTGATCTCTGCATTATTTATGATCTCCATGATCGGTTGGTTTGCAGTGCAGAACGGTGTCTGTGGCTCTGCATTTTCCAATCTGATCGAAGCAAGCACAGGAGTAAAAATCCCGATTCCGGTATCAACGGTTGTGTGGGGAATAATCATGCTGGTTACAGCTGTATATGGAATCAATGCTCTGGATAAACTGAATAAGATTGCCATTCCTGCACTTGTGATCGTAACTGTGATCGGGTGTGTGGTAGCAATCCAGCGTTTCGGAACCGGAAATTTAAGTATGACTATCGAAGATCCGGCCATGAGCTTTGCAGATGGAGTTGTACTTACTATCAGTTTTATGGCCACCGGCGCCTTGAATGCACCTGATTTTACCAGATATCAGAGAACAAGAAAAGATACAGTCCTTTCTTCTGCTATCGGTGTGATGCCGGCAGGAATGGCTATGCTTATTCTCGGAGCGGTAATGACGAGAATTGCCCAGCAGTATGACATTTCACTTGTATTTTCTAATATTGGCCTTCCGTTCCTTGGAATGGTCGTACTGATCCTGGCAACCTGGACAACGAATACTACCAATGCCTACAGTGCAGGCTTAAATGCAGTTATGGTATTCAATCTGAAAGAAAGCGGCCGTTCTATGGCAACGGTTATACTTGGAGCTGTGGGAACAGTTCTGGCAGCTGTTGGTGTAGCCGGAAATTTTGAGGGATTTCTTACACTTCTTGGAAATGCGTTTATGCCGATCATTGCTCTGTTTATTGTGGAATACTGGAGCCTTGGGAAAGGAAAAGCAGAGAACTTTACATTACGTGAAGGATGGTCAGTGGCTGGAATCGTGACCTGGGCTCTTGGTTTTGCAGCTACGTTTTTGACTGTGGGAATTTCTTTTATCAATGGAATGCTGGTTTCCGGAATCCTGTATCTGGTGTGGAGACTGGTAAAAAAAGGTGATAAATAAATGGCTAGAGAATATGTAGAAAAAAATACAGCGGAAATGGTCAGATGTCTAAAAGAACTGGTAGCTATTCCCGGGATTTTTGAGGATGCACCATCTAAAGGAGCACCTTTTGGAAAAAATATCCAAAAATCTCTGGAGTACGTCCTTAGAATGGGACAGCAAATGGGATTTCAGGTAAAAAATTATGATGGTTATGCCGGAGAGATCACTGCCGGAGAGGGAAACAGGATGATCGGAATCCTCTGCCATACAGATGTGGTCAGTGCAGGAGAGGGATGGAACACAGATCCGTTTGATCCTGTGGAAAAAGATGGAAAGCTTTATGGAAGAGGAACTTCAGATGATAAAGGCCCTCTGGTGTCTTCACTTTTTGCTATGAAATATCTTGCAGATAATCAGTTGATTCCAAAAGATACCTGTCTTCGCATGATTGTGGGAACCGATGAGGAAGAGAGCTGGCAATGTATTCGTTATTATCTGGATCATGCAGAAATACTTCCACAGGTATCTATCGTACCAGATGCTAATTTTCCACTTTTATACTGCGAAAAAGGACTTCTTGACTTTGATCTTTCTTCTGTGGAATCTGTGGATGAAAGAGCAGAGATACAAATTGTGGAATTAAAAGGTGGACGTAGCAGAAATATTGTTCCGGACGAGGCGTCCTGTCTTCTGAAATGTGAAGATCCGAAGGCGGCAGTAAAAAGCATTGCGCTTCCGGAACAGGTTACAGCAAAGATCACAGATGGATTTTTGAAATTGTCAGTCAGAGGGATCAGTACACATTGTATGAGTCCGGAAAAAGGGTTTAATGCAGTTTCCTGTCTTCTGGAAACGCTGGGACAATTTGGCGAAAAACTTTCTCATGCTTCTTATATGAAATGTTTTCATCAGGCCATAGGAATGGATTATGACGGAGAGCGTCTGGGCTGTGCCATGGAGGATTCCGCAGGGGCACTGACGTTTAATGTGGGAACTGTGAATATGGATGAAAATGGAAGGATTTTTCTGCAGTGTAATATTCGTTATCCTGCATCTGTGGAGTATAATGATATTCGGGAGCTGCTGGAGAGACAGCTGAAAAAATATGGCTTCTTTTATAATGAAGTAGATTATCTGGCTCCGGTGTACCATAAAAAGGACTCAGCACTGATCCGGTGTCTGATGGAGGCCTATCAGGAAGTGACAGGGGATATGGATACAGAGCCAATGGCTATTGGCGGAGCTACCTATGCAAGGGCACTTCCTAATGCTGTGGCATTTGGGCCGCTGTTTCCGTATGAGGAAGAACTGGCTCATGAAGCAAATGAATTTTTAAGCATTGAGAGTCTGCAGAAAATGACCGAAATTTTTGTAAAAGGTCTTTACAAACTGATGACAGAATATAGATAAAAACATTAAAGAAACAAACTATAGAAATATCCTGGAATGCGTTGACATCCAGGATATTTTTTGCTATGGTATACAAGTTTACATATGACAAAGAAGAAAGGATATGGATATGGAGGAAAAAAGAGACATTTTTGACAGACTGATGCATCTTCCTGTATTGAACATATTTGAACCTTTTTATAAAAAACATAAGGAAGTTCTGATGTATCTGTTCTTTGGCGGGATCACATTTTTTCTGAATATAGCACTGTATGCATGGCTGGACGGCATGCTCGGAATAAATGCGCTGATCGCCAATGTGATCTGCTGGGTAGTCTGCGTACTGTTTCAGTATTTTACAAACAGGACATGGGTATTCGACGGGCAGGTGGATTCCGCCGCCGGATTTTTAAAGCAGATGGCTTCGTTTTTTGGAGGCCGGCTCTTTACTCTGATTGTGGAGGAAGCAATCCTTGCGGTATTTATCACCTGGCTTGGATTTAACAGCATGGCAGTGAAACTTGTTGCTCAGGTGGTTGTGATCGTATTGAATTATGTGATCAGTAAATTGATTGTTTTTAAAAAATAAAAGATAGTTATATTTGTGGAAAAGGAGTTGGACTGAAATTGACAAAGGACAAGACCAATGATATGACCGTGGGAAATCCGGTGAGCCTGATCATCCGCTTTATGATTCCCATGTGTCTCGGAAATATTTTTCAGCAGTTTTATAACATTGCGGATTCCATTGTTGCGGGGCAGTTCCTGGGAGTAGATGCGCTGGCTGCAATCGGAAGCACCGGTTCACTGATGTTTTTTGTTACCGGATGGCTTAACGGACTGAGCAGTGGCTTTGCCATTCTGGTATCCCAGTGGTTCGGGGCGAAGCAATATGATAAGATGCGTCATTACGTAGCTATGTCCATTTATCTGGCAGCAGCCTTTGCCATTGTGATGACCATTGGCTTTGAGGCTTTGAATGAACCGATTCTGCGGCTGATGAATTCACCGGAGGATCTGATGGGATCTGTGAAGGGATATATGGGAATTATTTATGCAGGCCTGATCGTAACAGCGGCATATAATTCACTGGCAGCGTTTCTCCGTGCACTTGGAGATTCAAAATCTCCGCTGTATTTTCTGATCATTTCGGCAGTGATCAATGTGTTCCTGGATATTCTGTTTATTGTAAAAATCGGGATGGGAGTGGAAGGCTGTGCCTATGCTACGGTTATCGCGCAGGCAATTTCCGCAGTCTGCTGCCTGATCTATATTATCAAAAAGTTCCCGATCCTGCATCTGAAGAAAGAAAACTTTGAAGTTTCTTTTACCAGCTTCCGTTATCTGCTGGCCCTTGGTATTCCCATGGGACTTCAGTTTTCCATCACAGCGATCGGAACCATTATTGTGCAGGGTGCGGTAAATATTTACGGTTCTGTATATATGGCAGGATTTTCCGCTGCGGGAAAAATACAGAATATCATTGCAACGGTATTTGTAGCTTTTGGTGCGACGATGGCAACCTATGTAGGACAGAACCGGGGCGCCGGAAAGATGGACCGTGTAAAAGCAGGAATGAAATATACCCAGATCATGGTCCTGATCTGGAGTGTGATCACTATGATCATAATGTTCTTTTTCGGAAAGTACATGACCTGGTTATTTATTGACAAGTCCCAGACAGATGTTATTAATGTTTCTGTTACTTATTTTCATACGGTATTCTGGGCATATCCGTTCCTTGGAAGTATCTTCCTCTACAGAAACGGACTTCAGGGACTGGGATATGGCTTGGTTCCCATGCTGGGCGGTGTGTTTGAACTGGCGGCAAGAAGTGCGATCGTTATGTTTATTGCAGGAAAAACAAGTTTTGCAGGTGTATGTCTGGCAGATCCTGCCGCATGGATCGCAGCGCTGATCCCTCTGATCCCGTATTATATTTATGTGATGAAAAAGTGGAGCAGGGGAAAAAAGGAAACTGCTGCCTGAGTGGGTATAATACAGAAAATGAAAAGAATAAATTTAGGCTTGCAATTATGGAAGATACAGTTATAATGATATTATAACTGCGGAAAAAACCAGGAAACCGGGATTCCGGGTAAGATTACAGATCCAGAAGGGAGAATATAGATCATGGAAATCACAAAGGAAACAACAATGGGCGAGATGCTTGCATACGATGAGAAGATTGCATACATTCTTATGCAGGAAGGAATGCACTGTATCGGCTGTCCGTCTTCTATCGGTGAGTCTCTTGAGGAGGCATGTATGGTACACGGACTTGATGTAAACGCTGTACTGGCAGACATCCATCATTATGAGGAAACCAAGAAACAGAAATAATCAGCAGTACAATTTATATTAGAACGTACAGATTACGGACCGCAAGGGGATAACGACTGTGCATGTCTTTTTGGCATGCCGTCGTTATCCCTTTTTTTGTGAGCAGACGATAAAGAGAGTCTTAAATATCTGCTTGATATGGAGGAAAAAAGCATGTATGTGATGATCGATAATTTCGATTCATTTGTTTATAATCTCAAGGCATATTTTCAGGAACTTGGAAGAGAGATCCTGGTCAGACGCTGCGATGAGATCACCCTGGAGGAGTTGGAAGAGCTGAACCCGGAAGGAATCATCCTTTCTCCGGGACCGAAGCGTCCCTGGGATGCGAAGTTCTGCGTAGATACCGTAAAAAGATTTCAGGGAAGGATTCCTGTTCTTGGTGTCTGTCTGGGACATCAGGTGATTGGCCACTGTGCGGGAGCAGTAGTGGAAAAGGGCGTGTGTCCCATGCACGGAAAAGTAACAGAGATCCACAACCACGGAACAGGAGTGTTTGCAGGCCTGCCGGAGAAATATAAGGTGACAAGATACCATTCCCTGATTGTTCGGGAAGACAGCATCCCGGAGGAGTATCAGGTGGATGCGCTTTCTGATGATGGTGCTGTTATGGGAATTTCCCATAAAGCATTGCCTATCTACGGTGTGCAATTCCATCCGGAAGCCGTTCTTACGGAATATGGACATGAGCTTCTTGAGAATTTTTGCAGGATCGCGGAGAATTTTCAGAAGGAGGAGTAAAAATATGTACAAAAATCAGCGAAGAATAAAAGAACTGACCCCATATATCCCGGCAGTGGATATTTTTCGGATCTACGAGAGAGAACCCGGAGCAGCGTTTCTGGATTCCTCCCTTGTCAATGAGCTGGGACATTATTCCGTGATCGGAAGATGTCCGTATCTGAAGCTGGTAAAGGACGGAGAGAACTTTACTATCAACGGAAGGCCGGAAACAGAGACAACCTTTGAAGACTATATGCGGGAATATTTAAATACCCATGAAGATAAAAATAACAGCGGACTTCCCATCGTATCCGGAGCAGTAGGATATTTTTCCTATGATTACGGAAGAAAACAGATGGGAGTACCATCCGGAGAAAAGGATCTTGTGACTGTTCCGGAGGCAGTTCTGACGTTTTATGACTGTTTTATCATAGAAGACTGTCAGGAAAAAAGAACCTATCTTGTGTCAAATGGAATCAGTGCAGACGCTGCAGCAGAAATCGGAGCGATGGAAAAAGCAATCCGGGAATTTACAGAGGCGGGGAAACAGGAAGAATCGGAAACAGGGGAAAAAAAGGAATCCGGAAACAGGATGGTCACGGAAAATTCTCACCGTGAGAAATTCAGGATCCAGGTTCATCCCAATTTTGAAAAAGAAGAATACAAGCAGGCAGTAGACCGGATGATCCGCTATATTATAGAGGGCGATATCTATATTGCCAATATGACGCAGCAGCTGACCATTGAAAGCGAAAAACCACCTCTGGATGTTTTTTATGATCTTCGGAAAAATAATCCGTCTCCTTTCGGCGGATATCTGGATTTCGGAGATTATCAGATCGTCTGTGCATCTCCGGAACGTTTTCTGAAGATGAAAGACCGTCATGTAAATACCCGTCCTATAAAGGGAACAAGGAAACGTGGCGTAACATCTGAGGAAGATGAAATGCTCCGTCGGGAGCTTCAGGATTCCGGAAAAGATAAGAGTGAACTTCTTATGATCGTAGACCTGGAGCGAAATGATCTGAACCGGGTGTGTACACCGGGAAGCGTGAAGGTAACCGAGCTTTTTACAGTGGAAGCATACGCTACGGTTTTTCATCTGGTATCGGATATTGAAGGAAAACTGGAAGACGGAAAAAATGTTATGGATCTTCTGGAGGCTGCATTCCCCGGCGGTTCTATTACCGGTGCGCCGAAATACCGTGCCATGGAGATCATTGACGAGCTGGAACACGGAAAGAGAAATCTTTATACAGGCTCTATCGGCTACCTGACACTGGACGGAAGCTGTGATTTCAACATCGTGATCCGTACAGCTCTTCATAAAAACGGAAAATATCACCTTGGCGTTGGCGGCGGGATCACAGCAGAGTCAGATCTGGAATTTGAGTATGAGGAGACTCTGCAGAAGGCGAAAGCGATCCTGGATGCACTGCAGTAGAGAAACATACAGAACGGTAAAAGTGAAAGGCTCTGTGGACAGATCAGAGAATCTGACAGGGACACTTCATAAGGAGGTCAAAGGAAATGAACAACATAACCTTAGACGAATGTTTTCAGTTCGGTCTGGGAGCATTTGAGACCATAGGAATAGAGCAGGGAATCCCCATACTTTTGGAAAAGCATCTGAAAAGACTGGAACGAGCGGCAGATTTCCTGAAGCTGGGTGATCCGGCAGTACGTGGGATCACAGCCGGGAGGATCGAAGAATATCTGGAAGAACAAAAAAAACGCCCGGAGGTGCAGAAAGAATTTGACGGACTGGAACACTGTGCGCTGAAGCTTATGCTTACAAAGGAAAATGCAGTGTATTCTCTTCGTGCCAATCATTATACGCCGGAGAATTATGAAAAAGGCTTTATCATGGATGTCAGCAAGGTAAAACGAAATGAAACATCACCTCTTGTATATCACAAAACCATGAATTACGGAGATTGTATCCTGGAAAAACGAAATGCTACAGCAGCAGGAATGGATGAACGGTTGTTTCTGAACACAAAGAAACAGATATCGGAAGGGACAGTAAGTAATGTATTCTTTGTGCGAAATGGCATGATCTATACACCAAAAGTCAGCTGCGGACTTCTCCCGGGAATCCTCCGTGAATATCTCTGTGACACGGAAGAGGTGGAAGAAACCTATATCTATGTTCAGGATCTTAAATGGTATCAGGAATGCTTTGTCACAAATTCCCTGATGGGAATCATGCCGGTGCGTCAGATCGGAGGAATCCAGTTTGAGGAAGACAAAGTGACAAGGGAGCTGATGAGAAGATATCGGAAGATGGTCAGAGATACTGCGAATAAGAAACAAATCAGATAAATGTTATTGCGAAACTATCACATTCAGGAAAGGTGATGGAATTTGAATGAAAGTGACCAATACAGTCAGAGATAAGCGTGCATTAACCAGGGAAAGCTAAGGTTGATGCACGTTTTTTGTGCAAACTCAACCAAAAACGTTCATGAATTTTGTGAAGTAATTTGATTGACTTTGAATGAACTTGGAAGTATACTGAGTTCAACAAATGAAAAACAACAAAAAGCGGTCAAAAACCGCAGGATAAAAGATATGGGAGGAGAAAAAATGATCTGCACAGTTACTTTTAATCCGTCTCTGGACTATATCGTTTCCGTGGAGGATTTTAAACTCGGACTTACCAACCGAACAAGCTCTGAGCTGATGCTTCCGGGCGGAAAGGGAATCAACGTTTCCACCGTGCTGATGAATCTTGGAATCGAGAATACAGCACTTGGTTTCATGGCAGGATTCGTCGGAGATGAGATTGTAAGAAAGCTTGAGGAGATGGGAGTGAGATCTGATTTTATCAGGATCCCGGAAGGCGTTTCAAGGATCAACCTGAAGCTGAAATCTATTGATGGAACTGAGATCAACGGAATGGGACCGGAGATCAGCGCTGAAAAGGTTCAGGAGCTGATGAAGAAGCTTGACAGACTGAAAGAGGGAGATGTGCTTTTTCTGGCAGGAAGTATTCCTTCATCTATGCCGGATGATATGTATGAGAAGATCATGGCGAGGCTGGACGGAAAAGGCGTGATGATCGTTGTGGATGCAACGAGAGATCTTCTTGTAAATGTCCTGAAGTATCATCCGTTCCTGGTGAAGCCCAATAACCATGAGCTTGGAGAAATCTTCGGCGTAGAGCTTAAGAACCGTCAGGATGTGATCCCTTACGGAAAGAAGCTCCAGGAAAAAGGAGCCAGAAACGTGCTGATCTCAATGGCCGGTGAGGGAGCTGTCCTGGTAGCAGAAAACGGTCAGGTGTTTGAGAAACCGGCGCCGAAAGGAACACTGGTAAACGGCGTAGGAGCCGGAGATTCCATGGTAGCAGGCTTTATGGCAGGCTGGATGGAAAAACAGGATCACGAATATGCATTCCATATGGGAATTTCCGCAGGAAGCGCAAGTGCATTTTCTGAAAATCTTGCCACAAGGGAAGAGGTTCAGGCAGTATATGAACAGGTAACAGAGGGGTAAAGAAGAAAGGAGAAGGGAAGATGAGAATCACAGATCTGCTTGACAAACGAAGCATATCACTGGATGCTGCACCGAAGACGAAATCTGAAGCTCTGGACATGGCCGTAGATCTTATGGTAAAAAGTGAAAAGATCAGTGACAGGGAAGCTTATCGGAAACAGGTGTATTTAAGAGAGGAAGAAAGTACGACAGGAATCGGTGAGGGAATCGCTATTCCTCATGGAAAATGTGATGCGGTAAAGAAACCGGGACTTGCTGCCATGGTAGTAAAAAACGGCGTGGAATTTGAGGCATTGGATGATGAGCCGGTTACCCTTCTTTTCCTGATCGCAGCACCGAATACAGAAGATAACATTCATCTGGATGTACTCAGCAAGCTTTCCGTAATGCTGATGGATGATAATTTTACAGAATCCTTACGCAACGCAGGTTCTGTAGATGAATTTATGGAGATCATCGACAAGGCCGATGAGGAGAAAAAAGATATTGATGAAAGACTGGCAGATACAGGAAGTTCCGAAGGAGCCAGAGCTAAACTGCTGGCAGTTACTTCTTGCCCCACAGGTATTGCCCACACCTACATGGCAGCAGAGGGACTGGAAAAAGCAGCAAAGGCGAAAGACTGTTTCATTAAAATAGAGACACGAGGCTCCGGTGGAGCAAAAAATGTACTTACGGATCAGGAGATCCGGGAGGCAGACTGCATCATTGTAGCTGCAGATGCCAAGGTTCCCATGGATCGTTTCGATGGAAAGAAAGTTATCGAATGTCAGGTTTCAGATGGAATCAGCAAAGCGGACCAGCTTGTTGAACGTGCGATTTCCGGAGATGTTCCGGTATATCATGCAGCAGCAGGCAGTCAGAGCTCTTCCTCAAATGCAAAAGCAGGCGGCGGAGCAGGCCACAAGATCTATATGCAGCTGATGAACGGGGTATCTCATATGCTTCCACTGGTTGTAGGCGGTGGTATCCTGATCGCTCTAGCATTCTTGATCGATGGTTTAAGTGTAGATTTGAGTTCCCTTCCTGCAGACCAGAGAGCAAACTTTGGTACCATCACACCGGTAGCGGCTGTTCTGAAAAACATTGGTGGAACCGCATTTGGTTTCATGCTTCCGATCCTGGCCGGATTTATTGCAATGGCCATCGGTGACAGACCGGCACTTGCAGTTGGACTTGTGGGCGGTATGATCGCGGCAAACGGAAAATCCGGTTTCCTCGGAGCACTTCTTGCAGGCTTCCTTGCAGGATATCTGATCCTTGGACTTCGTAAGGTTTGTGATAAGCTTCCGGAAGCACTGGAAAAAATAGCGCCTGTACTGATCTATCCGGTTGTTGGTGTCCTTCTTATGGGACTCTGTATGACCTTCGTTGTAGAGCCGATCATGGGCGGTATTAATACAGGATTAAATAATGCCTTGACAGGCATGGGAAATTCAAGTAAAGTAATTTTAGGGTTGGTTCTTGGTGGTATGATGGCCATTGATATGGGCGGCCCGTTCAACAAAGCAGCATATGTATTTGGTACAGCAGCTATTGCGGCAGGCAACTATGACATTATGGCAGCAGTTATGGTGGGAGGTATGACTCCTCCGTGTGCCATCGCACTCGCATCCCTGCTGTTTAAAGACAAATTTACAAAAGAAGAGCGTGAGGCAGGACCGACCAACTTTATTATGGGACTTGCATTTATCACAGAAGGTGCGATTCCTTTTGCGGCATCTGACCCGGTCCATGTACTTCCGTCCTGTATCGTCGGTTCCGCAGCAGCTGGAGCGATCTCCATGTTCTTCAACTGTACACTGATGGCACCACATGGCGGAATCTTCGTATTCCCGGTTGTAGGTAATGCAATGATGTATCTGGTCGCACTGGTTGTGGGAACTCTGATCTCAGCTGTACTTCTCGGGGTACTGAAGAAAAAAGTTGCTTAAATTTTTTTAAATTAAAATAAAAAACTGGAGGATAAAGAAATGAAAGAATTCAAGTATGTAGTAACAGATAACGAAGGAATCCATGCACGTCCGGCCGGAGAGCTTGTGAAGCTTGTAAAAGGTTTCGAGTCCAAGATCACTATCGAGAAGGACGGCAAGACTGTAGAGTGCAGAAAGCTTCTTGCACTTATGGGACTTGGCGTAAAGAAGGGACATGAGGTTACCTTTACATTCGATGGTGCAGATGAGGATGCAGCATACGAGGCAGTAAGCAAATTCATGCAGGAGAACCTGTAATCTCAGAATGAGTGAACAGAAGGCATCCCGGTCCGGTCGATCGGGATGTCTTTTTTGAAGGAGGAAAAGGAATGCTGACGGAGCAGAGATACGAGATCATACTCGGCCTTCTCAGAGAAAAAAACAGTGTTACGGTAACAGAACTGAAAGATATCCTGGATGCATCGGAATCTACGGTCCGCAGAGACATCACGGCGCTTTACAAGGCGGGGAAGCTGACCAGGGTTTTTGGCGGTGCGGTGGCGCTGGAACATACTGTCAATGCCTATGAGCCTACCGTAGCCCAGAAAGTTGAGCTGAATATTGAAGAAAAAAAGAAGATCGCAGCCTATGCGGCAGCTCTGATCCGTCCGGAAGATTTTGTGTATCTGGATGCGGGAACGACTACCGGATATATGCTGGAGCATCTGGAAGGCTCCGGGGCGACTTTTGTCACCAATGGTGTTTCCCATGCCAGGGCTCTGGCTCAGATGGGAGTCCGTGTGCTGCTGATCGGCGGAGAACTGAAGGGATCTACGGAAGCTGTGATCGGAAGTCAGGCCATGCAGATGCTGAAGAATTATCATTTTACAAAGGGCTTTTTCGGGACCAACGGGATGACGCAGAGAGAAGGCTTTACCACGCCGGAATCCAATGAAGCACTGGTAAAGCGAACCGCCATGGAGCAGTGTCTGGAAAAGTACGTAGTGTCTGACAGCTCCAAATTCGGACAGATCAGTGCGGTGACGTTCTTTTCATTTGACGGAGCAGTGATCCTGACGGAAAGCTGTTCCAAAGAATATAAAGATTGCAGAAATATACAGATCGTATCATAGAAAGATCGCAAAAAAAACCGGTTTGGAAGAAAAAATTCTTCGTAAACCGGTTTTTTGTTTGCTGAGGATCTGTTTCAGGCTTCCCTGGAGATCATGGCTTCTAGATCTTCTACGGAAATGTCTTTTTTGTGCATCAGCTTGAGCAGACGTTTCAGTTCAGCAGCTTCCTTTGCCTTTTTTTCAGCTTTGCGGATCTCATCCAGCTGAGCTGCCAGTGCAGTTTTTTCATCCTCCAGCGCTGCTATCTTTTCGGTGCAGGCAGCAATCTTGGAATCTACTTTGGAAATTTTCTCATTGAGTACTTCTATCTTTGTACGTCTCTGTGCCATATGAAACCTCCTGATAAAAATATTACTTCTTATACACTATACAATAGCATAAACGACGATGAAATACAATTGTGAATTGATGTGCAATATGTTATCATGAATGTATATAATATTTCAGAAACGCAGGAAAATACTATGGATAAAGATAAGGGTGTATTTATGACTGCCCGGGAAGTAAATATGGAAATAGAAATGCTGAAGACGGTTTTTGACATTGTAAGACTGGTGGATGTCAGCCGTACAGCTCCGGTAAATATTGGCTTAGACGATTGCTCTTATGAAGCAGAACATAAATGCTTTGCAGTGTGGAATAAAGGCAGAAGATGTGAGAACTGTATTTCTGCCAAAGTTTTTGCCCGTAAAAACAAAATGACGAAATTTGAGTTCGTCAATGATGACATTTATCAGGTAATCGCCAAATATGTGGTTATAGACGGGACACCTCTTGTCATGGAAATGGTCTTTAAAATGACGGATAAGATCTTTCTGGGAGCTTATGGAAGCGGATCTCTGATCGATAAGATCAGCAGATTCAACCGGGAATTATATGAAGATCCGCTGACTGGTGCCAGAAACCGGAGATATTTTGAGGAACAGCTGAAATCCCTGGATAAGATGGGGGCTATAGCTATGATCGACGTGGACAATTTTAAACAGATCAATGACAGCTATGGCCATGTAGCTGGAGATGCGGCGCTTTGTACCATTGTCAGAACGATCTTTGAGCATGTGCGGGCAGATGACGTGGTACTGCGTTATGGAGGAGACGAATTTCTTCTGATGTTTGAAGAAATCCCGGAAAAGGTATTTCAGCAGAAGCTGGAAGATATCCGGGAAGAGATCGCAATGGCAGATGTGCCGGAATACAAAGAAATCCGGCTTTCCATGAGCGTGGGAGGTGTATATGGAAGCTGTAAGGTCAGAGATGGAGTGATGGAAGCGGACAGGCTTCTCTATCAGGCCAAGCGGCAAAAAAACTGTGTTGCCTACAAGAGGATCTGACGGAAATGACATGACAGTCATTGAAAGCAGAATTATGTAACAGGCGCATGAGGTGTATATCTGGCAAGTGAAAGGGAGAATAGGGATATGAAGATAATCGCAAGGATCAGAAGTGATTTTCCGACAAAATTCGGAATCCCGCGTCAGAGCGGTCGAGTGGAAGAACTGACAGCCTGTATTGTTTTTGAACCGGAATACCGGGTACGTGAAGCAGTAAAGGGACTGGAAGATTTTTCGCATATCTGGCTGCTGTGGGAGTTTTCACAGTCGATCCGTGAGAACTGGTCCCCTACAGTACGTCCGCCACGCCTGGGCGGAAATGAAAGGATGGGCGTATTTGCCACCAGATCGCCCTTCCGTCCCAATCCTGTAGGCTTATCCTGTGTGAAGCTTGAAAAAATCGATCTGGAAAGCAAAGAAGCTCCTGTACTGATCGTATCCGGTGCGGACCTGATGGACGGAACCCCCATCTATGATATCAAGCCATATCTGCCTGTGGCAGACTGCCATCCGGAAGCGCTGGGCGGCTTTGCGACGAAGGTGGAGCAGCATTTTCTGCAGGTAGAGATCCCGGAAGAATGGAAGGCAAGGATTCCGGAGGATAAGCTTACTGCGTTGGAAGGCGTGCTCAGAGAGGATCCGAGGCCTGCCTACCAGAAAGATCCAGAGAGGATATACGGAATGCCTTTTGCAGGAATGGATGTTCATTTTCAGGTAAAAAACGGCATACTTACAGTATGTGAGATCACAGGATATAAAAAATCAGACAGAATTTAAAATTACCTTTGACAAACTTTTTGTGAGATGGTATTATAATAAATGAGTTAGCAAGTGCTAACTCAATATTTTAAAAGTAAAGTTAGTTTAAAATAACCTTGAAACAGTCATATAAAAGTTCAGAGATCAAAGGAGAGTGAATTATGAGCGTTGTAATTGTAGGCGGTAATGAAAGAATGGTATGTCAGTATGAGGATATCTGCAAAGGCTTCGGATGCAAGGCGAAAGTTTTTGCCAAGGAAAAAGGAGCCATGAAGAAAAAGATCGGGGTGCCGGATCTGATGATCCTGTTCACCAGTACCGTTTCCCACAAAATGGTAAACTGCGCAGTAGAAGAAGCAAAGAAAAAATCCATTCCGGTATGCCGCTGTCACACAAGCAGCGCTGCAGCTCTCGAGAATATTCTGAAGCAGTACTGTGCATAAGAAACAGGTCAGGAGATACTTTTCTCTTGTATAATTTGACTTTTTTTGCAGAAATGTTACGGAAAGGCTTGCAAAATTATAAATTATTCAATAAAATAGCCGTAGGTTTCTGTGGTAAAGCGTTGCAGTGAATGGTGAAAAGGCGGCGCTGGAAGTCGAAATTACAGGTGAGAGGTGTTATCATGAAAAAAGTTGTAAAATTCGGTGGAAGTTCTCTTGCAAATGCGGAGCAGTTCCAGAAAGTGGGCGATATCATCCGCAGTGATGAGAGCCGCCGTTATGTAGTTCCGTCAGCTCCGGGAAAGAGATTTGACGAGGATATCAAAGTGACGGATATGCTTTATGGATGTTATGACGCAGCATCCAAAGGGGAGGATATCACTGAGAAGATCAATGCGATCAAGGCGCGATATTATGAGATCATCAAGGGACTCGGACTGAGCCTTTCTCTTGAGGAGGAGTTCAAGAAGATCGATGAGGATTTCCGTGCACAGGCAGGAATCCAGTATGCGGCATCCAGAGGAGAGTTTCTCAATGGTAAGATCATGGCTGCATATCTTGGATATGATTTCGTGGATGCAGCTTCTGTGATCCGTTTTGATAAAGCTGGTAATCTGGAAGCGGAGGAGACCAATAAACTCCTTTCCAAAAAGCTCAGCAAATCCCAGCATGCGGTTATTCCGGGATTTTACGGCGCATGTGCAGATGGCACGGTAAAGACATTTTCCAGAGGTGGTTCTGATGTGACAGGTTCCCTGGTTGCAAAGGCTATCCATGCAGATATTTATGAGAACTGGACGGACGTTTCCGGTTTTCTTGTAACAGATCCGCGTATCGTTCACAATCCGGAGCCTATCGAGGCAATCACATACAGAGAGCTTCGTGAGCTTTCCTACATGGGAGCTACTGTTCTTCATGAGGATGCCATTTTCCCGGTTCGTAAAGAGGGAATTCCGATCAATATCCGTAACACAAACAGCCCGGAGGATAAAGGTACTCTGATCGTAGAGAGCACCTGTAAGAAGCCGAAATTCACTATTACCGGTATCGCCGGAAAGAAAGGCTTCTGCTCTATTAATATCGAGAAATCCATGATGAACAGTGAGATCGGGTTCGGACGCAAGGTACTTCAGGTATTTGAAGATCAGGGAATCAGCTTTGAGCATGTACCATCCGGAATCGATACCATGACTGTATATGTTCATCAGGACGAATTTGAGGAGAAAGAGCAGCAGGTTATCGCAGGTATCCACCGTCTGGTGCAGCCTGATTTTGTGGAGATGGAATCTGACCTTGCACTGATCGCAGTTGTTGGTCGTGGAATGAAATCCCAGAGAGGCACTGCAGGAAGGATCTTCTCTGCTCTTGCCCATGCAAATGTAAACGTAAAAATGATCGACCAGGGTTCCAGTGAACTGAATATCATCATCGGTGTAGAGAATCGTGATTTCGAAAAAGCAGTCAGAGCAATCTACGATATTTTTGTTCTGACACGGATATAAACAAAATCCGGAAACGGATTTTGTTTATGAGAAAGTAGCGAAGCGGATTTCGAATATCCGATTGATATAAATCCGGAAACGGATTTTGTTTATGAGGAAGTAGCGAAGCGGATTCCGAATATCCGATTTATTTAAAACCGCCGCAGTACGTGTAACATACCGTCCTGCGGCGGATTTTTTTGGAAAAATCCAAGATTTATCTAAAAATAATACAATCAAATTCAACAGGATTTCCAAAGGAAAGACAAAGATATTGTACATTGTGTCGAAAAAAGTTTGATATGAAATAAACAGTATTGACAAAAACTTAACTTTTGTGTAAAACTGAAATATGAAAAAATCAGAAAGGCAGGCGGTCAGCTATGGAGAAACAGATCAAACTGGATGAAAAAAGTGCACAGGAGTTTGTCAGTGCAGCCAGCAGATGTAATTTTGATATTGATGTATTTTATAACCGTATTATCATTGATGCAAAGTCGATCCTCGGACTTTTGAGTCTGGATCTGACAAAGACTCTGACAGTAAAGTGTTACGGAGAAGATGAGGATTTTAATCGTGTTCTTTCCAAGTATGCAGCAGGTTGAGAAATATGAATAAAGAAAAACGGTGATAAAAGGGCGCAGTTCATGAGAAGAAAAGCAGAACATGCGTCCTTTTTATTATGGGAAGCTTTCGGATCATATTTTATGGTATAATCCTGGTATAGCATGGAAAAAGAATAGCTGCCGGACTGGAATTCCGGCAGCTGCCGGGAGTGAAAATATGGAAAAACCAAGAGTGCGGATTTCTGTCAGAAATCTTGTGGAATTTATACTGAGGAGCGGAGATCTGGATAACAGCAGTGGGACATCCGGAGATAAGGAAGCCATGTTAAAAGGCGGAAGGCTTCACCGCAAGATACAGCGGAGTATGAAGGGCGATTATCAGGCAGAGGTTTCTCTGAAAAAAGAAAGTGAATACGACGATGTGGTCATTCAGGTCGAGGGCCGTGCAGATGGGATCTTTACAGAGGACGGAGCCGTTTATATTGATGAGATCAAGGGGACTTACGGAAATGTCCAGGCAATGGACATGCCAATACCTGTCCACCGTGCCCAGGCCATGTGTTACGGAATGATCTGGGGAGAAAAAGAAGGGATTTCTGAAATCCACATTCAGATGACCTACGCTCATCTTGAGACGGAAGAAACCAGGAGATTTCGTGAGGATTTTTCCATAGAGGAGCTTAAAGGCTGGTATCAGAAGCTTCTGGATGCCTATCACAAATGGATCGCATATTCTCTTAACTGGAAAAAAGAGAGAAATGCATCCATGAAGGATCTGCAGTTTCCGTTTCCATACAGAGAAGGGCAGCGGGATATTGTTAGTGGTGTGTACCATACGGTTTCCAGCGGGAAGACCTTATTTGTTCAGGCGCCTACCGGTGTGGGAAAAACCATGTCTGCCATTTTTCCGTCCGTGCGCGCCATCGGTGAGGGAAAAGGTGAAACACTTTTTTATCTTACCGCAAAAACCATCACAGGAACTGTGGCGCAGGAGGCATTTCACATCCTGCGGGAAAAAGGTCTGAAATTCAAGGTAACGGCGATCACGGCAAAGGAAAAGCTGTGTTTTCAGGATACTCCGGAATGTACACCGGAGAAATGTCCTTATGCAAAGGGGCATTTTGACCGGGTAAATGATGCGGTTTATGAGCTCTGGACCACTGAAGAGGTATATTCCCGAGAAGTGATCCGTGCTCATGCAGAAAAATGGCAGGTGTGCCCTTTTGAAATGTGTCTGGATCTTTCAATCTGGGTAGACGGGATCATCTGTGATTATAATTACGTGTTTGATCCCAATGTTCATCTGAAACGTTTTTTCGGGGAAAATATTTCCGGGGATTATATTTTTCTGATCGATGAGGCACATAATCTGGTAGAACGTGGCAGAGAGATGTACAGTGCCGGTATTTCCCGTCAGAGTCTGGTAGCACTTCGAAAGAAGATAAGAAAGAGATTTTCAAAACTGGCCAGAACACTGGATAAAGCAAATCGCCAGATGATGGAACTGGAAGAGAATCTTGCGGAAACAGGAAAAGGGTATCAGGTGCTTCCCAATCCCGGAGTACTGCCGATCACATTTCTTACAATATCAGGTGAACTGGAAGAAATACTGGAGGAAAAAGAACTGGAAGAAGAACTACGCAGGGAAATACTGGAATTTTATTTTATAGTGCGTGATTTTTTAAATGTTTCAGAGCTGGTAGATGAAAATTATGTAGTATATACCGAAAACAGCGCAGAAGAAGGATTTCGTCTGAGGCTGTTCTGTGTGAACCCGGCAGAAAATCTGGGAGAATACCTGAAAAAAGGGAAAAGTGCTATTTTCTTTTCAGCTACAATGTTTCCCATGCTCTATTACCGGGAGCTTTTGACAACAGACCGTGATGCCTATGGGATTTATGTGCAGTCTCCTTTCCCAAAAGAAAACCGCAGGATTCTTATCGGCAGCGACGTAAGCAGCCGGTATACCCGGAGAAATCGTGCAGAATACCGGAAGATCGCCGGATATATTGCCAGATGTGTCTGGCAGAGGCAGGGAAATTATATGGTGTTTTTTCCGTCGTATCGTCTTATGGAAGACGTACTGCAGGTTTATGAGGAAGAATTTTCCGTAGACTGGGTGCGCTGCGTGTGTCAGACGCCGGATATGACAGAACAGGAACGGGAAGGATTTTTGGAGGAATTTCAGGAACGGGAAGGTACCCTGGTAGGGTTCTGTGTCCTTGGAGGAATTTTTTCTGAGGGTGTTGATCTGACAGGGGAAAGTCTGATCGGGGCAGTGATCGTAGGAACCGGACTTCCCCAGATCGGCAGTCAGCGTGAGATCTTGAAAGAGTATTACGATAAAAAGAATCACTGTGGTTTTGATTATGCATATCGCTATCCGGGTATGAACAAGGTGCTTCAGGCCGCCGGGCGCGTGATCCGCACAAAAGAGGATAAAGGCGTGATATTGCTTTTGGATGACCGCTTCTGGGATCGGGATTACCAGGAAATCTTTCCCAGGGAATGGCAGGACCGTACAGGCTGCAGGCTGGATACGGTAGAAGGTGCAGTGGAGACGTTCTGGAAGAGGTTTACTTGACAGAACGGAGAAATCCGATATACTTATAGAGTCTTTATCTGGAAAATCACTTGAGGAATGTGTGGATGCCGGATCAGGACAAGAAACTGTAAAATAGGATCATAAGAAAAGTGAAAGAAGTATATGAGACGAAAAAAAATATATAAAGCATTGGCATTTTGTCTGAGCACAGTGATGCTCGCACAGCCGGTTTTTGCGACAACAGTGCAGCAGACGGCACAGGGAAGCCTTGGTTCTGTTACGGAGGAGTCCCAGATACTTCCAATTCCCGGTGAAAGCGGGAAATATATTCTGAAAAGTAATGGCTTTTACTGCCTGAATGAAGATGGAACCAAAGAAAATACTCCGGCAGTGTATTATTTTGATCATTTTGAGATCGACGGAACGGTTTTTGATGGATATTATTATCACGACGAAAGCGGTAAATTTACAGCGGGAAACTCGCATATGGTCCAGATCACCGATCTGAAGGCTCCGGCAAAAGACGGCAGCGGTGAGGAAGTTTCTTTTGACGGCTGTTATATGGTAAACAATCTGGGAAAACTCAGCGCCTCTCCACAGGTACGTTATATGGATGAGCTGGTGGTGGACAAAACAACATACAACGGGCTGTATTATTTTGATGAATATGGAAAAATGGTCACAGATCCAGGTATCCATTATCTGGAAATGAATGCTGCAGGACAGATGTTTGACGGATATTATTATTTTGGCGGAGAAAACGGCGTTCTGCTCCAGGAAGAGGGAGAGACTCCGGAGGGATTTTCCGTGGATAAATCCGGAAAAGTCGAGACGAAAGATCTGGGAATGGATGGCCTTGAGAAACGGTTTGCGGATCTTCTTGGAACCTATGAGGGTACATGGAGCGTTTATGTAAAGGATCTGACCAGTGATCAGGAGTTTGAACAGAACAGTCAGTCACTGTATTCAGCCAGTCTGATCAAAGTGTTTGTCATGGCCCAGACCTATGCCAACATGGATGCAGTCCTTCAGAACGAAGCGGCAAAAATGAAAAAAGATGTTACAGATCCGTCCGTATCCACAAAGGTCAATGACCTTCTCTGGAATATGATCACAGTCAGTGACAATGAATCCTTTAATGAGCTGGTACGTCTGCAGACAGCATCGGGTGTTTTTAAGGACGGAGCACAGGCTGTAAATGGATTTCTTGCGGAACAGAAATTTGCAGATACTTCCGTACAGCACATCTTAAGCCCGTCCTCTTCAAAGGACGTCGGCCTCGGTGGCAGGAACACCACTTCCGTAAAAGACTGCGCAGAGCTTCTTTCCCGGATCTATAAAGGAGAATGTGTATCGAAAGAAGCTTCGGAGGCTATGCTGAACCTGCTTCTGAACCAGCAGGTTACTACTAAGATCCCCAGCGGGATATCTGTGTCCGTGGAAATTGCAAATAAGACTGGAGAAACGGATACGGACCAGCATGATATCGCCATTGTATATGGAGAAAAGACTACATATATCCTCTGTGTGATGTCAGAAGACTGTAAACCTGGGGACGCAGTTTCGCATATCCGGGATATTTCCGGTATTGTTTATAATTATCTGAATATGGACCTTGACCAGGGGTGATCTGTGAGTTAGAATAAAAAACAGCTGAGTAAGATCCTGATGGATATTTCCGCCAGAGAAGTATCCGAAATGTTCATGAAAGGGGAATTCTATTATGAAGACAGTACATACAGACAAAGCACCTGCAGCAATCGGACCATACTCCCAGGCTATCATCCATGGAGATACACTTTACACATCCGGTCAGATCCCAGTGGATCCGGCAACTGGAGAGGTAGTTGGCACAACCATCGAGGAGCAGGCTGACCGTGTTATGAAGAATCTCGGAGCAGTTCTGGAAGCTGCTGGTTCTAGCTATGAGAATGCGATCAAGACAGTATGCTTCCTTGCAGATATGAACGATTTTGCGGCATTTAATGAAGTATATGCCAAATATTTCGTAAATAAACCTGCACGTTCCTGTGTTGCAGTCAAGACACTGCCAAAGAACGTTCTCTGCGAGGTAGAAGTGATCGCAGCAATCGGATGATCTGATAAAAAATCCCTGTTGTCTGATTTCAGTCAGACAGCGGGGATTTCTTTTCGTGGGGATAAAGTATTTTTCTCTGTTTTGGAGCAATCTCTTTTTTGTGTTTTGAGGCGTTAAAACGGTAATGTTTTTTCTTGTGTAAAGTAGAGCGCTGTAGTATAATAAAACCAGTTTTTTAGGATACGTATAAAAGCTTAATAAGGATGATTGGCAAACCAGATGAAAGTCTGGGACGCAAAGCTATAGGGCCTGTAAAATGGCAGCCAGTTGCATGAAATGAGGTGCACTGTCTGTGAGACGGTGTTTTTTTTATCCAATGCGTCTTATAAACCATAGTATAATATAAATATGAACACAACATATAAATCAAACAACAATGTCGTCTATTCCTGTAAATACCATGTAGTATGGTGTCCAAAGTATAGACGAAAAGTATTAATTAACGGTGTGGACGTCCGGCTGAAGGAGCTGCTCACAGAGTAT